>CAYUMA010000819.1:0-5534 GCA_964445675.1 uncultured Pseudomonadales bacterium
GGATCGTGCGGTTGCCGTTGTTCCAGTCGAGCGCGATCAAGCCCGACTCGCCGGGGCGCAGCCTGGCTGCCGCCTTCGCCAGCTCATCGTGCGACCCGCTCTTCTTCCCGCCGGGCTGGATGGTGTTGACGAACCAGTTGAGATATCGATTGGGATTGAAAACGACGAACCCGGTGTCGACCCCGAGCGAGCGGCCGTCGTCATTGACCGTCACGGTGTTCGCGTGGCCGCCGATGGTTCCGCTCTGCTCGAAGACGGTGATTTCGTGCGGCCGGCCGAGCAGATACGCCGCCGCCATTCCGGCGATGCCAGTTCCTATGATTGCAATTCTCAACGCATACTCCGCTCCCGTTCGCGCGGGCGATTGGGGAGCAATTTGGACTACGAGTTCAACCGCCAAATGCTGAAGTTCAAGCCCGCCGCGAATGTGCTCCACGACAAGTAGGGCAACATTAGTGCGAAAGCGAGTCGCGAGAATCGCCAGAATGCGGCGCTGGTCGCTGCGATCGCGGCGAGTAGTACGAGCAGTTCGGCGAACGCTACGCCGGGTCGTTGCAACGCGAAGAAACAGCCGGACCATGCGACGTTCAGTGCCAGTTGCACGCCGAACAGGGTCAGAGCGATGCGGTTCATCGACGAGTCAGAGCGTCGCCACACCAGCCACGCGGCGACGGCCATCATGAAATACAAGACTGACCACACGGGTCCGAAGAGCCAATCCGGCGGCGTCCATGACGGCTTGGCCAGAGTCTGATACCAATCGGTCACGGACGATGCGGTGAGGAGTCCACCGACGCCCGCCGCGGCGAAACAGACGATCACCGATGTCAGCAGGCCGACGAATTGAGCGGCCAGAGTTCGTTGTGCCGGCGACTCGTGCGATGCGTCGTCAGCCGACACCGCTCGCCCGGCGATTCCCCGGAGCATGCCGCCAAAGACCACCTGGTGCAGCGGGTAGACGCCGTACCAATACGCGCGGCCAAGCACTCCAATCGGATCGTATTCGGCCGTTTGGCGGATGCGCGAGCCGCCGGCTTCGTTCTCGGTCACTTCGAATTCGAGCCAGGCGCGGCCGGGGAGTTTCATCTCGGCGGGGAGGCGGAGCCGGCGGTTCGGTTCGATCGCTTCGACGCGCCAGCAATCGAGCGTGTCGCCGACTCGCAGATGTTCCGGGTCGCGCCGGCCGCGCCGAATGCCGACGCCCCCGGCCAGGAGGTCGATCGCACCGCGCAGCCGCCACAGCCAATCGGCGTAGTACCAGCCGGTCCGGCCGCCGATTCGCTCGATCGGCCGAAAGGCGCGGTCGGGTGGCACGGGGACTTCGGATACGCGAGAATCGATCAATCGCGAACCGAATCGGACACCGAACCAACTGCGGTTCGTGCCGGCCGCGGACAACGCATCGGACCAGCGGGTCTCGGCCAGCTCGGCGTCTTCGTTACGCATCGCCGCCGCGATCGCCTCGCGAAAGCCGCACGGCCGGATCGGGAACGCATCGAGTGCGGATTTGTCGTTGACGACGGTCGAATGCCGCATACTGTCGATGAGCTTCCGCCCGACCCGTGCGTAGATCGGCGTGACCAATCCGAGCCACAGGCTCGACAGGCGCGGCGTGAGCACGGGCACGGGAATGATCCATCGTCGGAGTCCGCGTTGGCCCGCGTACTCGCGCATCAGCTCGCCATACGACGTGCGATCCGCGCCACCGATCTCGAAGATGCGGCTGGCGTCGGCCGGCAAATCCATCGCGCCCACCAAGTAGGCGATGAGGTCATTGATCGCGATCGGCTGCGCGGGCACGGCAACCCACCGCGGCGCGATCATGACCGGCAGGCGCTCGACCAGCGACCGAATCAACTCGAACGAGAGGCTGCCCGATCCGATTACGATCGACGCACGAAATTCAATCACGAGCACGCCGGACGATCGCAGAATCTCGCCGACCTCATGTCGGCTGCGCAGGTGTGCCGAAAGTTGATTGGTACTCTCGCCGAGTCCGCCCAGATAGATGATCCGATTCACGCCCGCGGCTCGCGCGGCATCGCCAAAGTTCTGCGCGGCTCGGCGGTCCTCCTCCTCGAACTCGCCCGACGAGCCCATCGAGTGGACCATGTAGTAGGCCGTGCGCACACCGGCCATCGCGGTGTGCAACGAATCCGCGTCGAGCACGTCGCCCTGCACGATTTCCGTCGCCGGCCCCGCGCGGTCGCGCAGAAATTCCGGCCGTCGAGCCAGACAACGGACTCGATGCCCAGCGGCTTCGAGGGCTCGAAGCAATCGTCCGCCCACGTAACCGGTCGCACCGGTCAGGAGAATCAGAGACGGCTGTGGTTTGTCATTCGTATCGTGTTGCATGGCATCCGCAGGTCTGGTTTTTCCGCGATTCTGTAGGTTGGCCTTCCACGGCCGACCCAATTCGGCGCGGAGCCGACGGCCTTGGAAGGCCATCGTACAGGTCGTTACACATGATTCCGCAGCGACAGCTCTTTCGGGTGCGGCTTCAGATAAACTTGGCCCTTCAAATACGCCACGTCGAACAATCGCACGTAATGTGCGACGAGCGTGACTGGCACGATCAGCGGCACAAGCTCGCCGCGGTAGTCTTCGATGCAATCGAGCAGCTCACGGCGCGACGCGTCGTCCAACTTGTCGCTGAAATACCCGACCATGTGCTGCAAGACGTTGGTGTGCCGGCCGCGCGTGGCGAGCTTCGTCAGGGCCGCCATGATCTCGCGCTCGTAGCGCTCGCGCAGCTCGGCCCGCGGCAGCGACTTCGCGCCGGCGACGAGCTGGCCGAGCTGCTGATACGCCTTCGGCGAATGGGCGAGCAGCACGAGTTTGTGCGACGTGTGGAACTCGACCAGGTCGCCGAGCCGCCAGCGCGTCGCCCACATTGCCTGGAGCCGATGATACGCGAACACGCGCTCGATCCAGTTCTCGCGTAGCCGCGGGTCGCACAGCCGCCCGTCCTCCTCAATCGGCAGATTTCCGAACCGATCCGCCAGTGCCGCCGCGAACAGGCCGCGGCCCGATCGCGTCACTCGTCCGGGCCCGTGATACACGCGGACTCGCTCCAGGCCGCAGCTCGGCGAGTCCTTCTTCAAGATGTACCCGCTAAGATTTTCGCCCGCGAGTTCCTCGACACGCGTTTGCGAGTAGGGTCGCATCGCGTCCGTGTGGTCCGTCTTGCTTTCCCGGCCGACGAGTCGAATCTCCCCGCTCAGTTGCACCAGATGAATCGCCTCGCGCGGCGTCCCCATGCCAACCTCGACTTCGGGACAAACCGGCACCCACTCGAAAAACTGGCCGAGCGTGTCGGTCACAAACCGGTCGTGCTTGTGCCCGCCGTCGTAGCGCACCTTTGCACCCAACAGGCACTGCGAGATGCCGATACGAATGGGTTTACTGCTGGTCACCGTCCGCCTCCTTTCGAGCAATCGTGTCGAGCCAACGAAAGATTTCGGGCAGCGACTCAGGGACGACCAGCAAATGCTCGCAGTCGTAGAGTCGCAACTGCACGGGGGCTCCGAGTTCCTCGAGTCGTTTGGCCACGCTGTTTGATCCGGCCTTACCGAAATCGAGCGTGCCGGCCGCGACGAATACCGGCATGCGGGCGAGCGGTGCCAGGTCACCGAACGCCCCGCCGGAGATCGCGGCGATCGCATGCACGCCTTCGGGTTTCATCTGGCCCATGCGCAAAGCCGTGACGGCGCCGAGCGAGTGGCCCACCACGAAGAGCCGTCGAGCGTTTGGGGCGATGCGTTGCTGGACCGGCGTAACAATTCCCCAGAGATCGTCCAGCGGCGTGCGATAGCCTGGTGCGGCGAGCGCCCAGCCGCGTTCCTTGCAGAGTCGCACGATCAGTCCGTCGCCATACGCATCGGCGAACATGTTCGCACTACCTCCAGCACCGTGCAGGGCGACGACGAGCACCTCTGGGCTCCGATCAGGAACATAGACACGCACCGCGGCGGGCACTTTGGCGACTGGAACGGCGATGTAAAAATCACCCGTCCGCGATTCGCGTGGCGGCAACTCGCTCGCGGCCGCGCGCACGAGAGATTCCGCTTCCGTGAGAAGTCGCGAGGCGGCAACATCGGTTTCGAGCGTTTCGCCTTTCGCCAGCCGACTGAGCGACTCCGCCAGGTATCGAGCTGTCGTGGATTCAATCGGATTCGTTTCTGCAACAAGCGACGCAATGTCGGCCGCAAGTTGCTTCAATCGTCTCTCTAGGTCGCTTGTCCGACTGATTCCGATTTGCCACTCTCGCACGACCTCGCCGCCCGCTACGACTCGGACAGTTATCGCCCAATCCCCCGGCTGGCCCGCGGGCAACTCAATGTCTTCGTCAAGCGTGCCAGGGAGCTGCCGGTCCGCGAGTTTCATTTCGCCGATGGACAGGGTCAGATTCATGGTTGGGCGATCGACGTTCGGTGCGTAGAAAATGTCGGCGTGGATGCGAATCGACGACGGCTCGGTGCTGACGAGGCGCGGCGAAACGGATAGAGCGATCGCGTCGGCCCAGTGCTGGGCGGGAGATCGAGTCTCGCCGCGCAATGCGGCGGCCGCCTCATCGAGCGATCGAGCGACTCCGGCCAGGTCCATCGAAAAGAACCCGGTGACCGCATTCTGCACGATCGGAATTGCGTCGCGCCGATGATCCGCATCCTTACAAGCCATCCAGGCCCGTTCCATCTGCCGCGTTCGACGGCCGAGTTCATACCGCTGAATCGCGGCCGGCAAGGCTGAGCGAGCAGACGTCTTTGCGGCATCGGCCTGTTCTTGAATCGCGCCGGTGAATGAGAGGGCAAGTAGGAATGCGGTCACAGTAGGGTCTCACAATTCCTTAGAATTACGGGCCGGCTCCCAAAACCGGCGTCGGCTCTGGATCGCCAACCTACGTCGCCGAATCTCGAACAGGTCCTAATAACCCGGATCATTTCTTTGCCGACCGTAGCCCGACGCGCCAGCGAGGGACGGTCAGTGTCTTAACCTCGCTTGCGCGTCGGGCGAAACCTCGCTTGCGCGTCGGGCTACGATCGTTCGGTCACGGGCAGAGCAGCGTGCTCGCCCATCCGCTTTCGGTCAGTTCATACAACGTCCGCTCGTGCAGTCGCGCGGGCTGGCTCTTCCAGAACTCGATGCGGCCCGGAACGAGCCGGTATCCGAATCAATGCGGCGGCCGCGGAACCGGCCGGTTCGCAAACTGCCGCTCATATTCGGACACGCGAGTTTCAAGGATCGACCGCGAGTCGATGCGATCCGACTGATTCGACGCCCACGCGGAAAGCTGGCTGTCGCGCGAGCGCCGCGACCAGTACGCGTCCGATTCCTCGCCGCCGACCAGTTGAACGGTCCCCTCGACTCGCACCTGTTCGTGCAACGGGTCCCAGTAGAAGCACAGGGCCGCGCGCGGGTTCTCTGCCAGTTCCCGCCCCTTGCGACTCTCGGAATTGGTGAAGAAGACGAACCCGCGTTCATCAACTCCGCGCAGCAGCACCATGCGCAGCGACGGTCGGCCGCTCGCGTCCGCC
>CAYUMA010000820.1:0-1827 GCA_964445675.1 uncultured Pseudomonadales bacterium
ACCAGACGGAGCCGAGGCTCTCGATCGGAAGCTTGGACCGCGCGACGCGCCGAAACGTCGGAGCGAATCCAGGACGCGTCGATTCAGGGGAACATCGAGACAGGATTGAGGGGTTGGGGAGCGTGGTCAACGACGCCGGGGGCCGGGATCGGCGATAGGATCTGTTGGAGTGGAAAGCATTTTTTCCCTACGTGGATGCCGTTGTCGCGAGGCACAGGACTGGCTGCTGATCGCCTTCGGCTGTGGACTTTGGTTGGTCGCAACAGTCCTCCAGTGGCCGATCGGGCCGACGTTCAGGGACGAGGTCGGCTATATCGGCCAAAGTCGACTCGAGCTCAAGGGCACGGTCCATCCGCACTCCGAGGACGTTTGCTATTCCTTTCGAACGAGTCGGGGCGACGTGGCGAGCTACCCGCCCTTCATTCCGACGCTCTTGGTCCCCTTCATAGCGCTCGCACCACGAGGCGCGTTCGGGTTAGGCGTCGCGTCGGCGCTGTTGCTCGTGTTCCAAGTGGCCCGCGCGCTTGAGCGAGCGCAAGTGCGTCCGATGTGGAGTCTCGCGATCCTGCTGCATCCGACAATCGCGCTGTTGTCACGCACTGCCATGGCGGACCTCCTTCTCGCCGCCACCACGATCGCTGCGTGGAACTCACTCGAAGGAACGCGTTGGTGGCGAACCGCGGGTTGGTTTGGCGCACTCGTGGCCACAAAACCCGTGGGCTTGCCCCTCGCGGCTGGTCTGGTTCTGGGATCCGCCGTCGCGGAGCGAATCGGGCTGCTCGATCGTGGCACCTTCCAGCTGCGAGCCGCCGCGGCAGGAACGGTGACCGGGCTACTGGGTGTTGCGCTGATGAATGTCGCAACAGTCGGCGGTCCACAGTACGCCTATGTGTACGGCAACGTTTCGTTTGGAGTTTCGCACCTCGCGACTTCCGGACAGATCCATCTGCGCACACTGCTGTTCCTTCCTCCGGTACTCGTGTTGGGCGCGTTACCGCTGTGGAATCGGCGGGAACTCGGCGCGCTGACAGCCGCCGCAACGCTCTTTTCGTTGATGGCGGTCTATTGGTTCGTCGATTTCGGTCGGAACACGATGGAAAGCCTGGTTGTCGCGCCGCGACTGATTCTCCCCGTCGTGGTTGTTCTGATGGTGGGGTGGTTGGAAGGAGCCAGCCGCTGGCTGCCAAAGCCCTTTCATCGATTTGTCGCGGCTTCGCTGATCATTGGGTGCGGCGTTGTCCCATCCGGCGTTGGTTACCTTCATCGTCGGGGGCAGGAGCCGATGCAGATCGCTCTCAAGATGGCCGAAGGTCAACTGACCTTCCGGGATGCGCGGGTGCTCGGCGTAAGCGACACGGCGTTCAAGGCGGGAGTGATGGCTCATACCGAAATTCTCGCGGTTGCCCCTGAGCGACCGACTTCGGTCAAGGTGATCTTGTGTTCGACCGAAAGCGAGTCTCATCGAACGTTGACACCGACTGGAGCTTGTGCCTTTGAGGGGTACCGTCAAGTCTCGGCGGCTGGGCCTTATCGAGTTCTCATTCGAGATTGACAACTTGTGACACTGAGGATTCGCCGTACAATAAGTGCCTCAAATGGAGGCGCTTATAGAGCATCTGGTACGCCTGGAGGGACTCGAACCCCCGACCCACGGCTTAGAAGGCCGTTGCTCTATCCACCTGAGCTACAGGCGCCCATCGACAGGATAAAAGAGCCTCGGCCGTTCCGCCTCGTGGACTTTAGCGGAAGGGTCGCGCCCCGGCAAGATTGGTTGGTGCGCGTGGCAGGATTTGAACCTGCGACACCTAGCTCCGGAGGCTAGTGCTC
>CAYUMA010000821.1:0-2117 GCA_964445675.1 uncultured Pseudomonadales bacterium
CGCGCGAACGGACGAGGTGCTCCAGCAAGGCGCGCTTGGCCTCGGCCGGCACCCTGTACGCGCTCTGCGTCACGGTGTCGGCAGCGGTATTGCGCTTGGCGACTTCGATCAACTGCGGCGCGTTGAGCAACTGGTCGGCGAGCTTCTTGATTTCACCGGAGAACGTTGCCGAGAACAGCAGGTTCTGGCGCTTTGCGGTCACCGGCAGCAGCGCCATGATCCGCTTGATGTCCGGGATGAAGCCCATGTCGAGCATGCGGTCCGCTTCATCGAGGACGAAGATCTCGACCTGGCCCAGGTTGATGGTCTTCTGTTCGATGTGGTCGAGGAGCCGCCCCGGCGTAGCCACCAGGATTTCGACGCCGGCGCGCACGATCGGGATCTGCTGCCGGATGTCGACGCCACCAAAAACGACTGTCGAGCGCAGCCCCGTGTACTTGCCATAGACCTTGATCGCCTCCTCGACCTGGATCGCCAGTTCGCGGGTCGGCGTCAGGATCAGCGCGCGCACCGGATGCCGCGCGGGTGACGGGCTGGTATTGGCGTGCACCATCAGCTTGTGCAGGATCGGGAGGCCGAAGCCCGCCGTCTTGCCGGTGCCGGTCTGCGCGCCGCCCATGACGTCGTGGCCGGCGAGGACCACGGGGATGGCTTGCGCCTGGATGGGGGTGGGGGTGGTATAGCCGGCTTCGGACACCGACCTGAGGATCTCAGGTCTTAGGCCGAGCTCTTCAAAGCTCGTAGCGCTCAAAAGGTGGGGCTCCTGTCGCGGCCTTCCCCGTAGGGAGATTCCGGCCCAGGCAGCGGATGTCTGGATTGACATTGCGCAGCGGGTGGGCCCGACGGGCCCGATGATTGGCACCCCGCTGCGGGGTTGGGCGGTGACCGGAACGGCCGCCCGAGACCGGAGTATAACCCTAAGCTGCGGATTTTACAAATATTTATGGCTAGATGAGGCGAAAGCCCGCTATAATCTAGGGCTTTGCCGCATTGCAACATCGCTGCCTGGATCCTATTGGCACCCCGCGAGTCTCCTGACACCCATGACCGCCGCCCGCAACCTCCGGAACATCGCGATCATCGCGCACGTCGACCACGGCAAGACCACGCTGGTCGACAAGCTGCTGGTGCAGGCGGGCACGTTCGCCAAGCACCAGCATATCGGCGAGCGGATGATGGACACCAACGACATCGAGCGCGAGCGCGGGATCACCATCCTCGCCAAGAACTGCGCGATCGAGTATCGCGGAACCCACATCAATATCGTCGACACCCCGGGCCACGCGGATTTCGGCGGCGAAGTCGAACGGGTGCTGGGCATGGTCGATGGCGTATTGCTGCTGGTCGATGCGGTCGAGGGCCCGATGCCGCAGACGCGCTTCGTCACGCAGAAGGCGCTCCGGCAGGGCCTCAAGCCAATCGTGGTCGTCAACAAGGTCGACCGCCCGGGTGCGCGCGCCGAGTGGGTCGTCAACCAGACCTTCGACCTGTTCGACCGCCTCGGCGCGACCGACGACCAGCTCGACTTCCCGGTCGTATATGCCTCGGCGCTGAACGGCTGGTCGACGCTCGACGTCAACGTGGCGAAGGCCGCTGCTGCCGACGCGACTCCCGCGCCGGACGCCGCGCTGCCGGAGATCGAGAATGGCGCGCAGCGCGATGAAAGATCGATGCGACCGCTGTTCGAGACCATCCTTGAGCACGTACCCGCGCCCGCCGGCGACGTCGTCGGGCCCCTCCAGTTCCAGGTCAGCGCGCTCGACTATTCGAATTACGTGGGGCGGCTGGGCATCGGCCGGATCCGTCGCGGCACGCTGAAGGTCGGCCAGGAAGTCGCCGTGCTGAACGGGCCGCCGGCGGAGGGCGAAATCCCGGTCAGGGCCAGGGTCGGCCCGGTGTTCCTGTTCGCGGGCATGGAGCGCATTCCCGTCGACGAGGCGAGCGCCGGCGACATCGTGCTTGTCACCGGCGTGGACGACCTCACCATCGGGACGACGCTCGCGTCGGTCGAGGCGCCCGAGGCGCTGCCGCCGATTTCGGTCGACGAGCCGACGCTGTCGATGTATTTCCAGGTCAACACGTCGCCATTGGCGGGCCGCGAGGGCAAGTACGTGACC
>CAYUMA010000822.1:0-4296 GCA_964445675.1 uncultured Pseudomonadales bacterium
CCGGCCTTTTCGTCGCGATTTCCATGTGCACCGGCGGCGGCGCCTGGGACAACGCGAAGAAATACATCGAAGACGGCCATTACGGCGGCAAAGGCTCGGACGCGCACAAAGCCGCGGTGACCGGCGACACCGTCGGCGACCCCTACAAAGATACAGCTGGCCCGGCGGTGAACCCGCTGATCAAGATCATCAACATCGTGGCCTTGCTGATGGTGCCGATGCTCTGATTGAGCAGGTAACCCCTCCAAAAACCCCGGCTGGTCCGGGGTTTTTTTTGAACTTCAGCGCTTTTTTTCAGCGCTTTTTTTCAGAAAGCGGCGAGCCGTTTCGGGATCAGCGTGTGGTCGAGCGTGACGTACTCGGGCAAGCCGTCGCGGTAGCGCGGATAGTCTTCGCCGACAATCAGCGGCGCTAGATATTCGCGCGCCTTCGCCGTGATGCCGAAGCCGTCGCGCGTGATGAAATTGCGCGGCAGCGTTTTTTCGACGTTGGCGACCTTCGCAAGCTTCGCTTCACCGATCGTCCAGCGGTACGGTTTGCTCGACTTGCGCACGATGATCGGCATCACCGCATTCTTGCCGGCCACTGCAAACTCGACCGCCGCGCGACCCACCGCATACGCCTGTTCCACGTCGGTCTTCGAAGCGATATGGCGCGCGGCGCGCTGCAGATAGTCCGCAACCGCCCAGTGAAATTTGAACCCGAGTTCCGCGCGGACGAGTTGCGCGACCGTCGGCGCGACCCCACCGAGTTGTGCGTGCCCAAAGGCGTCCTGAGTGCCGGCTTCCGCGAGAAACGTTCCATCCGCGTTGCGCACGCCCTCCGACACCACGATCACGCAGTAGCCCTCACGCTGTACCGTCGCTGCGACCTTCGCGAGAAATTTCGCACGATCGAAAACGATCTCGGGAAACAGGATCACGTGCGGCGCGCCGCGCGGCGAAAGTTGGGCGAGTCCGGCGGCTGCGGCGATCCAACCGGCGTGCCGCCCCATCACCTCCATCACGAATACCTTCGTCGACGTCTCGCACATGCTGGCGACGTCGAGCGCGGCTTCGCGGATCGATACGGCGACATATTTCGCAACCGAGCCGAAGCCGGGACTCGTGTCGGTGAACGGCAAGTCGTTGTCGACCGTTTTTGGAATCCCGATGCACGTGATCGGGTACTCGAGCCGCGCGCTGAATTGCGCGACCTTGTTCGCGGTGTCCTGCGAGTCGCCGCCGCCGTTGTAGAAAAAGTAGCCGATGTCGTGCGCTTTGAAGACGTCGATCAGACGCTGGTACTCGCGTGGATCCGTGTCATATGACTTCAGTTTGTGCCGACATGAACCAAAGGCGCCCGACGGCGTGTAGCGCAGCGCGGCGATCGTGCGCGCCGATTCTTTGCTCGTGTCGATCAGCTCTTCGCGCAGCGCGCCGATGATCCCGTTGCGCCCCGCATACACTTTGCCGATGACGCTGCGGTGTTTACGCGCGGTTTCGATGACGCCGCACGCGCTCGCGTTGATCACCGCGGTCACGCCGCCGGACTGCGCGTAAAACGCATTGCGCTTGTGCATCTTGTTCTCCTCGTGCCTTTTCGCGAGCAGCGGCTGCGCGAGCGGCGGCCATGGTAAAGATTTTTGTGCGACAATTCGCGCTCGTCGAGGGCCACCCCGGCAATGAAACCCATCTTCGCTGCATTCTGGAATATCTGCCTGTTGCGTCAGGGACCGGAGTTTGTTCCGACGCATCCGCTATTCGTCGGCGGCGTGCTCATGGCCGACGTGCTGTTGAGTTTTTTCGTCGGTCTGCAGTACGGCAATCCGTCGACGCCGCTACAAGTCGCGACGGCGACGTTCGTCACGATGGCAACGCTTGCGGGGGCAATCTGGATTGCGCTCAACGCGCGTGGCGTCATCGCTCGTTACCCCGCCACGATCACGGCCGTATTCGGCTGCGATCTGCTGTTCACTCTGACGGTTGCGTTGCTGGTACCGCTGTCGGGCGGTGCGACGAGCCCGATCATGATGGGCATGGCCGCGCTGATCGGCATCTGGTCGATCTCGGTCAACGGCTTCATCCTGCATCGCGCGATGAACGTGACATTGTTCCTGGGAATCTTCGTCGCGTTCTGCATGGCCCTGCTTGCATTCGTACTGTCGAGCGCCGCGGCGAGTCGCTAGCGCGCAAAGGAATACCTTGACGCAACACATCTATTTCCTGGGTATCGGCGGGACTCTGATGGGCAGCCTCGCGCTACTTGCGCAGGAGTCCGGCTTGCGCGTCACCGGTTCCGACAAGGCGCTGTATCCGCCGATGAGCGACCAACTCGCCTCCGCCGGCATCACGGTTTACGAAGGTTTTGATCCGAGCCAGCTCACGCCCGCGCCGGATCTCGTCGTCATCGGCAACGCCGGGCTGCCGCGCGGCCATCCCGGTATCGAATACGTGCTCGATCAAGGCCTGCCGTACACGTCGGGTGCGCAGTGGCTCGGGGACGCCATTCTCAAAGGTCGGTGGGTGCTTGCGGTATCCGGCACCCACGGCAAGACGACGACCGCGAGCATGCTTGCCCACATTCTCGATCGCGCCGGACTCGATCCGGGTTTTCTGATCGGTGGAGTACCCAAAGACTTTCCCCGCTCGGCGCGTTTGGGCAGCGGGCCGTTTTTCGTCGTCGAAGCCGATGAATACGACACGTCGTACTTCGATCGCCGTTCGAAGTTCGTGCACTACCGGCCGCGGACGCTCGTCATCAACAACCTCGAGTACGACCACGCGGACATTTTCCCCGACCTCGCCGCGATTCAGACTCAGTTTCATCAGCTGCTGCGTACGGTGCCGTCCGGCGGCTTGATCGTCGCTCCGGAACACGATGAAGCGGTCGACCACCTGCTGAAGCTCGGGTGCTGGACGCCGGTATCCCGGGTGCGAGGTTCCCAACGACCACGCAAAGTCGCGCGAGTTGCAACCGAGAGTGGTGATCTGTGGGGGGCGAGGTCGGTATCGGCGGACGGTTCGAAGTTCAGCCCGCACTTGAACGACAAGGCGCTCGGCGAAGTGCGCTGGAGCCAGCTCGGCCAGCACAACGTGACCAATGGCCTGAACGCGATCGCGGCGGCGCGGCATGCCGGGGTGCCACCTGATGTGGCGATCGAGGCCCTGTGCTCGTTCCAGGGCGTGACGCGGCGACTCGAGTTGATCGCCGAGGTCGGCCCGGTCAGCGTCTACGACGACTTCGCGCATCACCCGACCGCGATCCGCACCACGCTGCAGGGGCTGCGCAATCGGTTTGCCGCCGACGAAATCATTGCGGTGATCGAGCCCCGCTCGCACACGATGTCGCTCGGTACGCTGCGCGACGAATTGTCGACCTGCTGCGCCGCGGCCGACAGCGTCTACTGGTTCCGCGGTGAGAACATCAAGTGGGACCTGACCGAAGTCGTACACGCGAGCGTCGTTCGCGCGACGATGGACGACGATCTCAACCACCTGGTCAAGACGTTGAGCGCGTTGCCGCCGCCGAAGCATCGGCGGCATATCGTGATCATGAGCAACGGCGCGTTCGGCGGCATTCACCGATTGCTCGCGGCATCATTGAACGGCAGCGCGGGTTCCTGATGCTCAAGCTGCTCCCGGATCGGATCGCGCCCATGATCGCCCACCGAGGTGTGCTAACAATGTCGAAGAGGTGCGTGGCTTTGTTTCTGACGATCGCGCTGGGGGCTTGTTCCGGCGAACCGACCGGGACGGATGGAACCGTTCAGGCTCCTCAGGCCACCCAAACACCGGTTCCACCCGATACGTCGTCCGAGCATCTGCTCGCGCAACCGCCCACGGACTGGGTGCAGAGCTTTCGCACGGAAGGCCCCGGGATTCGTATGGTCGAGTACGTGCCCCCACAAACCAGTCCGAACGACTGGACCGACAAGGTCTCGTTCGAGTCCTTCAGTGAACCGCCGTTGCCGGACGCGATCGAAATACTGAAGTCGATCGCCGCAGACCAGCGCAAAACCTGCGAGAAGTTCTCCGACCACGACACGTTCTCCGGTCTCGAGAACGACTATCCGACATCGGTGCGGCTGTTCGTCTGCTATAGCAACGAGCTGAACAAACAAGGCCAGCTGACGTTGGTGAAAACGATCCGCGGCGATGAGCATTTTTACGTCATCACGCGCGCCAAGCGCGTGCCGCCGATCAAGCCCAACGGCGACATGCCGATGCCGCCTGAGACGATGGCCGAGTGGTCGTTGTATCTGCGCTCGATCACGGTGTGTAACCCGACCGATCAACGACACCCCTGCCCGCCGCC
>CAYUMA010000823.1:0-17261 GCA_964445675.1 uncultured Pseudomonadales bacterium
ACTCGAACCAGATTGGAACTTGATCGTGCCCGATGGCGTCGATCTGTGCGCCCTGCCGCCGCAGGTACTCGACGTCTATCTGCTCGCAAAAGCGCCGGTCTCTTTTACGGAGCCCGCCAACTCCGGCGCGCAGACGCGCGCGGCCGCCGTTGCGCAGGCGCGTGAGATCGATCACCGCACCGACGTTGGCAGCAACAACTGGGTCGTCGCACCGCAGCGTACCGATACCGGCAGACCCATTCTCGCGAACGATCCGCATCGCGACCACTCGGTGCCGGCGCTGCGTTACGCCGCACAACTCGTCGCGCCGGGGCTCAACGTCATCGGCGCCGGAGAACCCGCACTGCCGGGAATCTCGATCGGCCACAACGAACGCATCGCATTCGGCCTGACGATTTTTCCGATCGATCAGGAGGATCTCTACGTCTACGAGACACGCCCCGACGCGGCGAATGAGTACCGATACCGCGATCGCTGGGAGCCGATGACCGTGATCGAGGAGTCGGTTGCGATACGCGACGCGGCGCCCTCGTCGATCACGCTCAAATTCACGCGGCATGGACCGGTGATCTTCGAAGACCCAATTAACCATCGCGCATACGCCGCCCGCCTCGGCTGGCTCGAGCCCGGCATGGCGCCGTATTTCGGCAGCATCGAATACATGCGCGCGCAAAACTGGCGCGAGTTCGTCGGCGCGCTTAATCGCTGGGGCGCGCCGTCGGAGAATCAGGTCTACGCCGACATCGACGGCAACATCGGTTACAAGCCGGTGGGTCTGTTTCCGCGCCGGACGAATTGGGACGGCTTGCTCCCGGTGCCCGGCGACGGCCGTTACGAATGGGATGGGTACTTCGATATGGACGCGTTGCCGGAGGAGTTCAATCCGGCGCGCGGGTATGTTGCAACGGCGAACGCGATGAACCTTCCGGCCGACTATCCGATCGCGCAGCGCCGCATCGGCTTCGAATGGACGCAGCCGTGGCGCGCGCGCCGGCTCATCGAGGTGCTCGAGCAGCAACCGAAGCACACCTTCGCGGATTCGTTGGCGCTGCAGCGCGACTATACGTCGCTGTTGGCGCGGGAACTGATCGCCCGACTACCCGCGTCGAGCGAATCGCCCGCGGCCTCGATGCTCAAAGCATGGGACGGTGTGCTGACGGCAGACTCCCCCGCCGCCGCTCTATACGAGGTCTGGTATTCGCGTTTCCTGAACCCTGCCATCGCGAACTGGGCTGCTCCCGACGCTGCCGCGCTGATTCAGCCGGTCGATCCACTCGCGATTCTGTCGACGCTCGACGAGCAGCGCGAGGTATTGGCACCGTTGCTCGGGCAGACGTTGTCGGCGGCCTGGACCGCGACGCAAGGCCTTCTCGGGAACGATCCGGCTCAGTGGCGCTGGGGCGCGCTGCACAAGACCGAGTTCAGCCACCCGCTGCTCGGGCGATTCGGCAAGGGTCTTGCGGGCAAGGCCGCGATGACGAGCTATCCGAGGGGCGGCGACGGGACGACGCCGAACAACACGACGTTCCGCGGCGATGATTTCGCCGTTGTGTCGGGCGCGTCGTGGCGCATGGTGCTCGACGTGGGTCGCTGGGACCAGGCGCGAATGACCAATGCGCCCGGGCAGTCCGGTGACCCGCGCTCTGCGTTCTATTCGAATCTGCTCGAGGGCTGGGCGACCGACCGCAGCTTCCCGCTGCTGTATTCACGCGCGGCGATCGAGCCGCACGTCGTCAATGTGATTCGGCTGGTGCCCGAGTAATGCCGACCCGCCACGTGGGGCCTGCAGCGATGCGGTACGTTTCCGCGAAGTTCCGCTGATTGAGCGCGACGGCGAGCATACCCACGCTGTTGGCATACAGCAGCGGTGCGCCAGGCGGAACATCTCCGAACGTGTATACGTACCGCAGCGTCAGCGTCACCGGCGGGTGATCACCATCGCTGATCGTCAGCGCCACTCGATCGCCGAAGCGGACGCCGAGCGTTTGCAGGTCCTGCGCAGGAATATTGGTCCAGACGTTGCCGTACTGGGGATCCAGTACCGGAATGCCGCCGGCGAGGCCGCCGTTGCTCGCGGTCGCGCGTTCGTACGCGAGCCTGACAATGTCGCTCTGGCGCGGACCCACATCATCGAACTCGAGCTTGCCGCTCGCGAGCAACGCACCGACATACGCATAGACGTCACGGCCATGAAACGTATACGAATCGGCTGATCCGGGCAGACGGTGCGCGCGCTCGTCGATCTCGCGTACCGCGCCGACGCCGACCCGATCTGCGATCAACGTCAACGTGCCGTTGTCCGGCGTCACGACCGTCTGGTCGTTCTTCAGCCGCACGACGATCGACTTGCGCGCAGTGCCGACGCCGGGGTCGACTACCGATACGAAGACCGTATCGGCCGGCCAATAGTCGATGACCGCATTGAGCCGGTACGCGGCTTCCCAGACGTTGTAGGCGGGAATTTCATGGGTCAGATCGTCGACGACGACACGACGATCGACACTACGGATCACGCCGCGCATCGCAGCGACAGCCTGATCTTTCAACCCGAAGTCGGTCTGCAGGACGACGATTCCGATCGCGTCCGGCGCGCACCAGGCACTCGTCGCGACACCGATCAGCAACATCAACGTCGCGATGCGATGCGCTTTTCGTTGGGAAGTTCGTTGGATTTTCGACATGCGCACGACGATAGCGGATGGATCGCGTCATTGCGAGACTACCGCGGCAATCCTAGACTCCGGGCATGCAAGACGACGAACCCGAAGCGACTCCACCTCACCACGACGCGCGCATGCGGCTGATCTGGGAGGTCGTGATGTTCCAATGCAAGCTCGCGGCCGAAGCCATCCGCGATTTATTCATGAGTCCGATTTCGATCATTGCAGTGATCGTCGGACTCGTCGCCGGCGGTGACCAGCCCGATGTGTACTTTCGGCGCCTGCAGCGATTTGGCCGCCGTTTCGATCTGTGGATCAACGTATTCGGTCATCGCCACCGCGGTCCGACGGCGGATTCGATGGTGCGGCCGATCGAGGAGAAGGTACTTGCGCAGACGCGCGCCGGAGGTCGTTTCGTCCGTGGCGCCGGACAGGTCAACCAGTTACTCGACAGCGTGAATCGAAAGTCCGGCGAAAACGCGGGTACCCAAGACGATCCACGTTGACGATAGCGGCGGGCTGTTTGCCACAGCCGTTCACGCGCCTGACGCAATCCCCATTTCGTCCGCCGTTGCGTAGCCCTCGGAGTGCAGCCGCAAGTTGCACTGGCCATAGATGCTGCCCAACCCATCGAGCACGAAGCGCGCGAACAGGTCCTGGACGATTTCGATCGACGCATGATCCAGCTTCAAGCTGCGACACGACACGACGAAGGCGCGCGCCACTCGCCGCGGCGAAATCGGCACGTCCTGTGCCCCGTCAAATGCCCGCCCGGTCGCCACCCCTGCACGCTCCGCGATGCTCTGCAGCACCCCGAAGAAGTGCGCACTGCTCTTCTCCGCCATCTTCATGATCAATTGATCGAGTTCTTTGCCGGTGGAGACTTCGGCGTCGAGTGTCTCATCGCTGTCGAACCAGAGGCTGCAGTAACGATCCATCGATCGCGCGAACGCCTTCACGAGGCCAGTGCGGCGAAATCGCAACTCGCGCATCAGATCAAAACAGCGACGGCGTTGCGGTTCGTCTCCGGTACGAAACGCCAGTTCGAAAAGTCCGTCTTCGATGTTGCTGTAGAACCCGTCGATCAGTCGCAGCAGGTCACCGGTGACGCTGTGATGCAGCGCGTTGAGCACGGCGTGCGCGTCTCTGCGTTGATCATGTCCTTTTGCCAATGGCCCCTCCCTACGGAACTGGCTGACTCGATCTAGGGAAAAGTCTAGGGCGACGAGCGGTCGGAAAGATTGATCGTATGGTCAGGCGGAGTGAGACGCGGTTCTCGAAGGAACGATCTCCTCGCAATGTCGCGACGAAATATAGATGATCCTACGTCTGAGGAATAATCTATAACCAATTAATTATATTAGTGTTATTCGAGCGTTGACCAATCCGGGTGCGCTTTGCCCGTCGATCGAGATCTGTTTCACGGTGACGTTGTCGTCGCGCTCGAGCGCAGCAATCCATCCGATCAGCGAGTTGAACGGCTGATTCTCGAGGACCACCGAGACGCCCTCACCTTCTTTCTGGTAGCGCAGCAGCTTCAGACCCGCGCGCGCCGCGGAGTTCGCAACCAGCGTCAGCAACGAACCGGACTCGGACGAGCCGTTGACGCGTTTTCCGGCGGCGCGCGCTTCGCTCTCGTGCAGCCGCATCCAATCGAGCAGCGCAAGCTGGCGTTGATACGCAGCGTCGGCCCCGCTGCTCCAATCGTGCAGCGGCCGCCAGATCACGCCGTACAGCAACAGCGCCACAATGAACGCGATGAGCAGCGCCACCATCGAGCGTTCATTGGTCTCGAGCGTGACGAACCAGCGGCCTGCGGCCGACGCGCGTAGCGCGTTATCGATGCGGTTCCACATTCAACTGCCCCTCAACCGGATCCGCGCGTGGACCTGTTGATCCTGCTGCTCCGCAGAACTGATATCGACGGCGACGCCGTCCTTGGCCCACGCCGCCTTGAGACTCTCCAACGCGTCGAAACCGCCAACGGCCACTTCAGCACCGAGTTCCGCGCGCCCGTCGCTGAACGTGATGCTGCGCAACTGCGCCGCAGGATTTGCGGCGAGGCCCGACGCGAGATGGCCGAGTAAAGCAAGGAACGTCGAGTCGGCGTCGCCGCTGCCGCCCAGATGGACACGCATCTGTTTGTATGGATCCTGCACCCGCTGATCCTGCGGAAAATAGCTGCGATAGAGGGCCTCGACGTCGCTCGTCAGTGCCCGCGCGCGGTGCGCCGCCCAGATCCCGCGCACCGTCTCACTGGCCAACAGTACGATCAACCAGACTCCCAACAACGCTGCAACGGCGCGCCAGCGCATCAGGCCGTTGGCGCCATGCGTCGGCGGCGCGAGGGTTCCCTGCAACAGATTGATCGCAGGCGGTGTGCCCGGATAAGCGGCGGCCAGGTGTGCAAGCGCGGTGACGTCGCTCTCGGTGTCGATCCACTCGATGCGATGAGCGGTCGCTTGCGCCACTTCTGCACGCATGACCTCGGGGACTCTGCCGTTGACGGCGACGATGCGAAGGCCGTCGGCCTGGGCCTTGGCGGCGACCGATTCCAGCACCAGCTTCAGTGCGCCGGCTTCGATCGCAGCGACTTGATCGATCGAGCGCACCAACACGCGTGCGCCGTCGAACAACAACGTGACTTCGTTCGCGGCGCCGGTGAGCATCGCAGCGTCGGGCGCAGCGAATGCGGGGACGACTCCGTGCGCCGCGAGCGCCTCGATCCAGCCTTGCAGTACCGCGCGCTCGATCAGCACGACATCGACCGGAGCGCCGCGTCGCAGCGGCCCCGCCGCGACGTGCATCGCATCGATGTCGCCCGCGATGAACTCCTCGACTACGTACGGTAAAGCGCGTCGCATCTGGCCCAGCGTCCGGCCGGGCACAGTACAACGCAGCGACAGGCAATACTCGCTCGGCACCAGCAATACGGTGTCCGCAGGATCCTGGGTCGTTTTGAGATCGAGCAACTCGTCAAGCATTGCCAGATCGCCGGAGCCCTGACTGACGAGCGCACCCTGCCGGTCCACCAGCAGCCATTCGAGCGATCCGAGCGCGTGCGGTTGCGCCGCCACGACATCAGTAGTGCGAATAAACAGGCGCATCAGTTCTTCGAGTCCTGCAGTGCGTCTTGTGCTTGTTGGGCTTCGACGACGGAAGGTAATCGCTTGCCAAAATCACGCGACAACAACGTCAAGTGCCCGGTCGCGGGGTCACGATGTACGACGCTGGTGAGCTCTGTTCGAAATCCGTCGAATTCGGCGCGGGCGTGAATTTCGAAGTAACTGCTGATCACCGCCATTGCATCGATACTGTCGCTGAGCTCCGGGACTTCCGCCACGACCGCGCCGGTGTCCTCGTAGTGGCGATCCGATACTATCAGGGATTCTGCTTGCGCCGGCGACATCTGCTGTGACAGCGATTCCAATGTTGGCGCCGCCGCCGTGTTGACGTTGACCCTGAGTTCAGTCGTTGGCAACGTTGCGACATACGGCAACAGACGTGCGAGTTGCTCAGCATCCAGCAGCTGCAGCAACGCAACCTCGGACGTGCTGCCCGCTGGCTGATTCGCCGTGCGAAAGGGCGGTGTCGCCACCAGATAGGCGGCATCCTCAGCGCCAAAACCGGTTGCTTCGAGATCCCCGTCGACCCAGTCGCGCCACGCTTCGGCGACGACGGGGTCAAGACCCAGTGCATTGAGCAGCGCCTTAAGACGCACGGTGTTCTTCGCCCCCGCTGTGCCTGCCAGCGAATTCAGGTTGAAGCGGCGATCGAGGTCCTCGATCGACAGTTCGAGTGTCCCAACTTCGATATCGAACGGCACCGATGGAACTGCCCACGGTTCCATCAACGTATCGAGCGCGCGACTGGCCGGACGATTCCAGTCGTCGAACAGGATCTGCCGCGCGTAAGCCTCGGCGCCGAGCGCGTACGCCAATGATTGATCGGACCGGATGATCTGTCGCGTTTGCGCGACGACGAGCGCCTGGCGCGTCATCAAGTGATACATCAGCGCGGTGACGAGTGCGACGATCAACAGGATGCTGATCAACGCGACGCCGCGTTGTCGCCGCGCAATCACGGCGCGGGACCGGTCGACGACGGCGCGAGGAACTCGGCCGGCACGTCCCACACACGCGTGATCTCGCCAAACGGCGCTGCGTTGAAGCGAACCCGGATCGCTGCCAGCTTCGTCGAGGGATCGCTCTGCAGGTCGCCGACCAGCGGCCAGAAGGCGTGCTCGTTGCCGCTGACGTCGATCGCGTCGACCTCGATCTCGGTAACGTCGTGCAGTAACTCCTGCATCACGGGTTCGGAGTCTTCCGCGCGATCGAGCACGCTCCAGTAGTATCGGTACAAAATCTCGTCGCGCAGGATGTACGCCACGCGCTGCAGTTCGCTGCGGCGCTGCCCGAGCGGATTGCGCCAACCACTGCGCGTCAGCTCCAGCGCGACATCCGTGCCGATGCGCAGGCTGGGAATCGCATCGCCCATTTCGTCGCGGACCGGTCGCTGCGCGAGTTCCAGCACGTCGCGCTGCATCAGCTGCATCCCGCGCTGTAATTCACCGAGGCGTTCGCCGCGCGCAACCGCAACCTTGTGGACGTCGAGCACCCGAGTGACCATCTGACTCGACATCACGCCGAGCACCGCAAATACCGCGAGCGCGACGAGCATTTCGAGCAGCGTGAATCCGCGATGTCGACGCACGTCAGTACCGTCCGACAAATCCGGTCAACGATTCGAGCGACGCCTCCGGGTTGTCGGCGCGCGCGACGCCGATGTCGGCGCGGCGCAGCAACGGATTCGTCGTATCGCTGATCTTCACCTCGAGCCGCCACTCGCGCCCGCCCATCGTCCGCTCGCGCGTGTTGGTGCCGGTTGGAATCGGCGCGTCGACGTTCGCTCGAGCGACGCGCAGCATCGCGAGTTCATTCTCGGCGAGCCACAGCGCCAGCGTGCGTTCTTCGAGCGCGCCGAGCTGACGAATCGAATCGCCCAAGCGGGTATAGACGGTTGTGGCGACAACCGCGAACACCACGACCGCAATCAGCAGTTCGATCAACGTGAAGCCACGCTGCTCGACGCGCGGCATGACGCCACGTTTTTTCACGCGCGGTGTTGCACGCTGGCACGCGCCAGACCGTCGGATTTGACGCTCCACGGTATCGATTTCCATTCGGGCGTGATCTCGATTTCGAACGGCGTCTGTTCGCCGCTGGAGAACATGATGATTTCCGGTGTGGTCTCCTCGGCATCCGCCCCGGGCAGCGTCATCGCGTCGACCTGCACCGACAATTTCATGTTGGCAGTTTCACGCGGACGAAACGGACCTGTCTTTTGCTCGATCCAACGGTGCGTGATCGAATCGAGCACCAGGAATCGGTACCCCGCGGTGCCGACTGCGAGTCCCCATTCTTCGTTGCGTTGCACCGCTTCCGAGCGCGCCATCTCGATCAGTTCCGCCAATCGCTCGGCCTCGGTGCGCAGGTTCTGTTCGCGATCGGACCCGAGGAACCCGAATACGACCGTGCTCGCGAGGATGCCGACGATCACGATCACCACGAGCATCTCGATCAGCGTGAAGCCGCGGTGGCCCGCTACTGAAGCGCCAAGGGCGCGCGCTGTCATAGCGCCTCGTAGCGAATATCGGCGCCTCTGCCTTCCCCCCCTTCGACGCCGTCAGCGCCCAACGAATACAGTTCGAACGCCTCGCCACTATTGAGGTAAACGATCGGAACTCCCCACGGGTCAGTGGGAATTTTTTTCAGATAGCCGTTGGGACTGAAGTTCTTCGCTTCCGGAAATCCGCTCGGCCGGGTCACCAGCGCTTCGAGGCCCTGGTCGGTCGACGGGTAATGGAAGTTGTCGAGCTTGTACATTTCCAGTGCGTTGGCGACGGCGCGCAAGTCGTTCTTGACCGCGGTCGCCCGCGCTTGATCGTCGCGGCCCACGACATTGGGGATGATCAGGGCGCCGAGGATGCCGATGATGACGACCACCACCATGATCTCGATCAACGTAAAACCGTCTGAACGTCTTTTGTACATCGCTACACCACCAGTTTGTTCATGCTCAGAATCGGAAGAAGTATCGCCAGCACGATCAGCATCACGAGCCCGCCCATGAGCAGCAGCATTGCGGGTTCGAACAGACGCACGAGCGTCGTGACCAACCGTTCCAGCTCCTGTTGCTGATACTCGGCGACCTTCGCCAGCATCTGATCCAGTTCACCGCTCGCTTCGCCGCTCGCGACCATGTGCAGCATCATCGGCGGAAAGTGGCCCGCGGATTCCAGCGCCGTGCGCAGACTCGCCCCTTCGCTGACGCGCCGGGTTGCTTCGGTCAGTCGCTTTTTCAGCCACAGGTTGCCGACAACCTCGGCCGCGATCGTCATCGCTTCGACGAGCGGCACCCCGGACATCGTCAGAATGCTCAACGTGCTCGCATATCGACTCGAATTGCCGGCGCGCGTGATCCGCCGCACCAGCGGCATCTCGAATTTGCGCCGATCCCATTCGAGGCGGATGTCGGGCTGCTGCGCCAACCAGCGCACGAAGAAGACCGCGCCCGCAATCACTATGGCGATCAACCACGCATACCCGCGCACAACTTCCGACAGCCAGATCAATGCGCCCGTCAGCCACGGCAATTTCTGGCCCGTGTTCTCGAACACGTGAACGATGTCCGGCACCACGTACACGAGCAGCGCGCCGACGATCGCGACCGCGAGCAAAAACAGAATCACCGGATAGAACATCGCCATTTCGACGTTGCGCGTGGATTCGTAGCGGCGCTCGGTATACGTCGCGAGGTTTTCGAGCACCGAGTCGAGGTGGCCGGATTGTTCACCCGCCATCACGGTGGAGCGGTACAGGTGCGAAAAGGCGCTCGGGAATTCAGCCAGACTCGACGCCAGTGAATGTCCCTCGAGCACGCGGCTGCGAATCCCCATGACCATCGTCGTGATGTGCCGTTTTTCGGTCTGCTGCGCGACCGCGCGCAGCGCTTCTTCGATCGGCAGCGATGCACCCAGCAGCGTCGACATCTGGCGGGTAAACAATGCGAGGTCCAGCGCCCCCATGCCGCGCCGCAAGCGCCAACGGGCTCCCGAGGGGGCGCCGGCTCGATCGGAGGCAACATCGACCGACAGCGGCACCAGTCCCTGGTCGCGCAGAATCTGACGGATCTGGCGGCCGCTGTCGGCCTCGATGACGCCCTTTTTCTGGCGGCCACCGGTGTCGAGCGCGACATATTCGTAGGCGGCCATCGGACGTCAGTCCTCGAATGTCACGCGCAGGATTTCCTGAACCGTCGTGACGCCGTTCAAGACCTTATCGCGCCCGTCTTCGCGAATGCCGGGGCACGTGGTGCGCACGTGTCGCGTCAGCTCCTGCTCCGACGAACGATCGTGGATCCGCTCGCGTAACGTCTCATCAACGACGACCAGCTCGTAGATACCGATCTGACCGCGGAAGCCGCTGTGTCCGCACAGTTCACATCCTTTCGCCCGATAGATCTTCGGAGCAGCAGCGTGGTCGACGCCGAGGAACTGGCATTCAAAACTGTCGGCGCGCGCCGGTTCGCGGCAATCCGGACACAGTACGCGGACGAGCCGCTGCGCCAGCATGCCGACGAGGCACTGCGCGAGCAGGTATGGCTGAACGCCCATGTCGGCCAGCCGCATCACCGCGCCGACGGCCGTGTTCGTGTGTAGCGTCGACATCACGAGATGTCCGGTCAGACTCGCCTGCACCGCGATTGCAGCGGTCTCGATATCGCGAATCTCACCGACCATCACGACGTCCGGATCCTGCCGCAGGATCGCGCGCAGGCCGCGCGCGAATGTCATGTCCGCTTTCTCGTTCACCTGCGTCTGGCCGATCCCCGGCAGGTTGTATTCGATGGGGTTTTCGATCGTGAGAATGTTGATCGTCGCGCTCTCTAACTCGGCAAGGCTCGAGTACAGCGTGGTCGTTTTGCCGGAACCGGTCGGACCGGTCACGAGGAAGATCCCGTGCGGCTTGCGCACGACCTCACGCAGCCGGACCAGCGTCTTCTCCGACATCCCGAGATTGTTGAGGTTCAATCGCCCGGCCTGTTTGTCGAGCAAGCGCAGCACGACGCGTTCGCCGTTGCTCGCCGGCATCGTCGACACGCGCACGTCGACTTCGCGACCGCCGATTCGCAACGAAATGCGACCATCCTGCGGGACGCGCTTCTCCGCGATGTCCAGCTTCGCCATGACCTTGATCCGCGACACCAACAGCGGCGCAAGGGCGCGCTTGGGTTGCACGACTTCACGCATGACGCCGTCGACTCGAAACCGAATCACCAATTGTTTTTCGAACGTCTCGATGTGAATGTCCGACGCGTTCTCCCGAATCGCCTCGGCCAGCACCGCATTGATCAGGCGAATGATCGGTGCGTCGTCTTCCTGGTCGAGCAGGTCTTCGGTTTCCGGAACGGAGTCGGCGAGGCTCGCAAGGTCGAGTTCGTCGCCCATGTCCTCAACCATCTGCCGGGCTTGCGACGAGTCGCGTGAATAGGCGGTCGATAAAATCGCTTCGAACTCTTCGTCGGTGACGTGGCGCAAAGCGATCGGCGCGCCGGCGAAGCGACGCAGCTCTGCGAGTACCGTCAAGTCGGGTTGTTTGCGGTACGCGACGTCTACCGGCCCATCGCCGGCATCGAGCGTCGACGTGATCGCCACGCCAAAACGTCGGGCGAACGTGAACGGCAGCAGCGTCGTTCGTGTGGTGTTTTCCGGGTCGAGGACTTGACTCATATCTGGTGTCAGCGTGCGCAGAGGCGATGAAATCATAGCAGCGAGCGCAAGTGCGGCCTAATCACGGCTCGTCCGCAGAAACGAGACATCGATCACCTTCGACACACACGGTCGTGCCCGTTTGTCATGTCCGACAAAAGATCTTGAGAACTCAGCGCCAGTTCATTACCGTTCCGCAGATTTTCGCGTTGGGGGACGTTTGAACTTCGTCGGACGCCACGTGTTGTCGGTGGATCAGTTCGATCGCGCCGCGATCGATCGGATTTTTGCGATTGCCGACGAAATGGAACCTTACGCGCAGCGTAAGCGGATCACGCGCGTCCTCGAGGGCGCCATTCTCGGCAACATGTTCTTCGAACCGAGCACACGTACGCGGATCTCGTTCGGCTGCGCCTTCAATCTGCTCGGTGGCGACGTGCGTGAGACGACCGAAGTCAAAGCTTCGTCGTTGGCCAAGGGCGAGTCGCTGTTCGACACGGCGCGTGTGTTGTCGGGTTACAGCGACATCATCGTGATGCGCCACCCCGAGGCGGGTTCGGTCGCTGAATTCGCGTCGGCGAGTCGTGTCCCGGTGATTAACGCCGGCGACGGTCCGAACGAACATCCGAGTCAGGCGCTGCTCGACCTCTACACAATACGCAAAGAGATGGCCGGGCGTGGTCGCGAGATCGACCAATTGCGGATCGCGATGGTCGGCGATCTGAAATACGGACGCGCGGTGCACTCGCTGTGCAAACTGTTGAGCAAATTCGTCGGCATCCATTTCAATCTGGTTTCGCCGCCGGGACTCGAGGCGCCCGACGACATCATTGAGTCGCTACGCGCCCGCGGCCACCACGTTACGCTGTTGAACGAACTCGCCAAAGGCATTCATCACGTCGACATCCTGTACGTGACGCGGACGCAGGAAGAACGTTTTCCAAGTCAGGAAGAGGCCGATCGATACCGCGGACTGTTTCGACTCAATCAAACCGTTTATACGGAAAATTGCGAACCGAACACGGTGATCATGCACCCGCTGCCGCGCGACTCCCGCTCACAAGCCAACGAGCTCGACGCAGATCTCGACCAGAATCCCAATCTCGCGATATTCCGCCAGACCGACAACGGCGTGTTGTTGCGGATGGCGCTATTCGCGTTGATCCTCGATGTCGAAGACGAAGTACACAACCATGCACGGCCCGTCACCTGGTACACCGCCAAACGGATCCCGCGCGGCTGATAGTCAGAGCAGGCGTTCGAGTTCCGGCACTGCAACGAACAGGTCGGCAACGAGGCCGTAGTCGGCGACCTGGAAGATCGGTGCGTCCTCGTCCTTGTTGATCGCGACGATGACCTTGCTGTCCTTCATGCCGGCGAGGTGCTGGATTGCGCCGGATATCCCGACCGCAATGTACAGATCCGGCGCAACGATCTTGCCGGTCTGACCCACTTGAAGGTCGTTAGGAACAAATCCCGCGTCGACGGCCGCCCGCGATGCCC
Organism: uncultured Pseudomonadales bacterium; assembly: GCA_964445675.1. GTDB lineage: Bacteria > Pseudomonadota > Gammaproteobacteria > Pseudomonadales > Azotimanducaceae > DATJGR01. Next base: position 12,934 of record CAYUMA010000823.1, read on the forward strand.
CGACCGCGGCGCCCAGCTTGTCGGCAATGGCGTCGAGCAGTTTGAAGTTTTCACCGTTCTGCATGCCGCGGCCACCGGAGATGACGACCTTGGCGGCAGTCAATTCGGGTCGTTCGCTTTTGACGATCTGTTCACTGACGAACGCGGACAACCCGGAATCGTGCACGTTGCCGAGCGCTTCAACGCTGGCCGTTCCGCCGACGGCCGCGACCGGATCGAACGCGGTACCACGCACCGAGAGCACTTTGATCGCATCGCTCGACTTGATCGTCGCGATCCCGTTACCGGCATAGATCGGGCGCTTGAACGTGTCTGGCGATTCGACACTGATGATGTCGGAGATCTGTGCAACGTTGAGCAGCGCCGCGACCCGCGGTAGAAAGTTTTTGCCCGCGGTCGTGTGTCCGGTCAGCACGTGGGAGTACTTCGCGCCGAGTTCGGCGACCAGCAGCGCGACGTTCTCCGGCAGTTGATGCCCATATGCGGCGTTGTCGGCCAGCAGCACCTTGTTGACGCCCGCAATCGTCGCCGCGCGATCGGCGACCGCCTTGCAACCGGCGCCCGCGATCAGCAAATGCACATCACCGCCAATTGCTGCGGCGGCTGCCAGCACATTCAACGTCACCGGTTTCAGCACGGCATTGTCATGTTCGGCGACGACGAGGGTACTCATGAGATCACCTTTGCTTCGTTGCGCAACTTGTCGACGAGTTCCTCGACGCTCTTCACCTTGATGCCGGCCTTGCGCGCTGGCGGTGGTTCAACCGAGAGGACCGCGAACGTCGGCGCCGCATCCACGCCGAGGTCCGCCGCGGTGATGATGTCCATCTGCTTTTTCTTCGCCTTCATGATGTTCGGCAGCGACGCATAACGCGGTTCGTTCAGCCGCAGGTCGGTCGTTACGACCGCAGGCAGGCTCATCGAAACGGTCTGCAAACCGCCATCGATCTCGCGCATCACGGTGAGCTTGCCGTCGGCGATGCTGACCTTCGACGCGAACGTACCTTGAGGCAATCCCGCGAGGCCCGCGAACATCGGACCGGTCTGGCTGTTGTCGCCATCGATACTCTGTTTACCGAACAGAACGATCGACGGTTGCTCTTTGTCGTAAATCGCCTTCAGGATTCTGGCGACGCCGAGCGGCTGCACTTCGGCATCGGTCTGCACGAGGATCGCGCGATCGGCGCCGAGCGCGAGACACGTTCGCAGCTGCTCCTGGCAGTTTGCCGCGCCGACGGAAACCGCGATGACTTCGGTCGCGACGCCGGCTTCTTTCAAGCGTATGGCTTCTTCGATCGCAATCTCGCAGAACGGGTTGACGGCCATCTTGACGTTCGCGAGGTCAATGCCGGACTTGTCGGGCTTGACGCGCACTTTCACATTGGCGTCGACGACGCGTTTGATCGGAACCAATATCTTCATCAGATCCTCGGCTCGTAACGGGTAATTTCTAGCGATTCGACGTGCGGGTACGGACCGGGAGGTCCGAGGGCGCGGTATTCTCCCCTGCCCCCGTCGGCGAGGTCAAGGCAAAGGCCGACCCGCCGCGCGACCGCACTGCGCTCAATAGAGTTCGATGCACGCGTTCCCTATAATCTTTTCTCGCGCCGGTCGCGCGCTTCACAACAACAGCTTCTCGACAACAGCAGGAGAACGCCTTTGACACGCGAATCCATGGAATTCGATGTCGTCATCGTCGGCGGTGGACCGGGTGGGTTGGCGGCCGCGTGTCGCTTGAAACAACTGTCCCAGAAGTCCGGCCACGAAATCAGCGTTTGTCTCATCGAAAAAGGTTCGGAGATCGGCGCGCATATTTTGTCGGGCGCCGTGTTCGAGCCGCGCGCCTTGAATGAACTGTTCCCGGACTGGCGGGAACGCGGCGCGCCACTCAACACTCCCGTTACTGAAGACGACGTCTACTATCTGGTCAACGGCACGAACGGCATTCGCGTGCCGACATTGCTCGTGCCGAAGGCGACACACAACCACGGCAACTACACAATCAGTCTGGGCAGTTTGTGCCGTTGGCTCGGCGAACAGGCCGAGGCGTTCGGCGTCAATCTATTCCCTGGATTCGCAGGCTCCGAAGTGTTGTACAACGCCGACGGCAGCGTGCGTGGTGTCGCGACCGGCGACATGGGCGTGGCGGCCGACGGCAGCCACAAGCCGACGTATCAAGCCGGCTACGAACTCATCGGCAAGTACACGATCTTCGCCGAAGGCTGTCGCGGCAACCTCGGCAAGCTGCTGATCAAGAAGTTCGACCTCGACCGCGGTGCTGCCACGCAACACTACGCAATCGGGCTGAAGGAACTGTGGGATCTGGACCCCGACAAGCACGTCCCAGGCAAGGTGGTGCACACGGTCGGCTGGCCCTTGAATCATTTCGGCGGCGGATTCTCCGGCGGATTCCTGTATCACCTCGAAAACTCTCAGGCCGTCGTCGGCTTGATCATCGATCTCGGCTACAAGAATCCGCACCTGAGCCCGTTCGACGAATTCCAGCGCTTCAAGCATCACCCTAGGATTGCCAAATTCCTCGCCGGCGGCAAACGCGTCTCCTACGGCGCGCGCGCGATCGTCAAGGGCGGCCTGCCGGCGCTGCCGAAGCTGGTTTTTCCGGGCGGACTGTTGATCGGGGACGACGCCGGTTTTCTGAACATGCTGAAGATCAAGGGCAGCCACACCGCGATCAAATCGGGGATGCTCGCAGCCGAGGCGGTGTACGACGCGCTCGCGAATGGTGCGACCGGCGGTACGGAACTCACCGCGTTTCCCGAGGCATTCAAACACTCATGGCTGTACAACGAGCTGTATGAGGCGCGCAACGCGGGGCCTGCGATCCACAGACTCGGCGCGTTTTTCGGCAGCGCATTCGCGTGGATGGATCAGACGTTCCTCCGCGGTCGTGCGCCGTTCACGCTATCGGATCCGGTGCCCGATTACGCGACGTTGATCAAAGCGGCCGATGCCAAGCCGATTGACTATCCGAAGGCGGACAACGTGTTGTCGTTCGACAAACTCTCATCGGTCTTTCTATCCAATACCAATCACGCCGAAGATCAGCCTTGCCACCTGAAATTGACGGATCCGACGATCCCGATCGCGCGTAACCTGCCGGAGTTCGACGAGCCCGCGCAGCGCTACTGCCCCGCCGGGGTATACGAAGTCGTGGTCGAGAACGGCTCGCCGCGATTTCAGATCAACTCGCAGAACTGCGTGCACTGCAAAACCTGCGACATCAAGGATCCCGCGCAGAACATCACCTGGGTCGTGCCGGAGGGGACCGGCGGGCCGAACTATCCGAACATGTAGTTTCGGCGTCCTTCTCGGCGCACAGTTCAGCGCGTCTCCAGCGCGAAGAACGCGCCATTGCTCCACACACCGAGTGATCCCAACGGACCGGTTGTCGCCAGATCAGCGAGCCGATAGTAGACCGAGCGGGAGATCAGCGCGTCGAGTCCATCCCTGACGAGTACATACGGCCGCGCGCGCGCCCCTGCGCCGCGCAGCACGATCGCGTGGTCCGAGTCCGCGGCGACGACGTCGTCGACGTTCGTCAGAAACACCAGGCTCTGCGCTTCGGCGGTGCCGCGCGCCTCGACGTCGACCGCGACGAACGGCGCGTCGTCGACAACGATCGACAATCGCTCGACCGGAGTGACCAGATAGTATTGGTCTGCGTCGCGCCGCAGGATCGTCGAAAACAGCCGCACCATCTCGGGCCGGCGGATCTCGGAATTGCGGTAGTACCAGCGGCCATCGGCCGTGATCCGCATTGCGCTGTCGCCGACCTGCGGCGGATGCCATTTGGAGATCGGCGGGCGTTTGCGGGTTTTATCGAGCTCGAGTCGCGCAAACAGTGATTCCGAATCGTTCATCGAGGCGAAGTGCTCAACCGCCGATGAACTTCATCACCGTGACTTCGCCCTGGAACGCGACGCTCTGTTTGTCCGCGAGCGCACGAACCAGCAGACGCTGCAGCTGAGCCAGCGCAAGGTGATCCGGCCACTCGAGCAGATCGCCGATGTAGTGGCGATGTGCGTTGGACAGGCAGCCGTACAGGAATCCGTTCGACGACAACCGCAACCGCGTGCACGCGCTGCAGAAGGGTTCGGATTCGTTGGCGATGATGCCGAACGCACCAACACCGGGAATTTCATAACGCACCGACGTCGAGTCGTAGGCGGCATCGGTGCGCGCAAATGTGTAGCGCGTGCCGACGGTCTGCAACAGTTCGGCTTGGCCGACGAACTGGCGAGCGTAATCCGAACTGTGCTTCAAATGCCCCATGTTCATCTTCAGCCGCACACCCGCGGCGAGCATCC
>CAYUMA010000824.1:0-7896 GCA_964445675.1 uncultured Pseudomonadales bacterium
GAAGTCCACGCAGTGGGCAGCTGGTGCAATCGCGCAGTGGACCGGCAAACCGCCAACAGGCTTCCAACAGTTCGGCGCGGCGTTGCACGCAGGTTCGGCGACCGGACCCGGTGCGCGCGCGGCTCTGGTTGCGCTGATCGATGATTCGACGCAACCGGCGATTGCGCGCGCGAGCGCAATCGATCGTCTCGCGAATCTGCTCGATGCCCAAAGCAGCGACACGGTCGTGCGCGCGCTGAAGGACGCCGATGCTTCGGTGCGCCAGGCAGCCGTAGAGGCACTCGCGAATACGGATCCGGCGCTGCGTCGTCGCGTGCTGCCGCCGTTGCTCGACGACGCGGTGTTCGCGGTGCGCATCGAAGCTGCGCGCGCGTTGGCGAGCGTGCCGGAACAATCGATGAGCGCTCAACGCTCGCGATTGCACGTCGTACTCGATGAGTACATCGCCGCGCAGACGTACAACTTCGATCGGCCGGAAGGCCACATGAACATGGGGAACCTCGCGGCCGCGCGCGGCGATGCCGATACCGCCGTTGCGCACTATCAGCAGGCGCTGACGATCGATCCGCTGTTCATTGCGGCGTATGTGAATCTTGCCGACGTGTACCGCGCGACCGGCAAGGAAGTGGATGCGCAGGTCATTCTGCGACAGGGCATCAAGGCCGATCCGCGCTCCGCGATCCTGCACCACACGTTGGGACTCGCGTTGACGCGTCAGAAGGCGCGCGACGTCGCGTTGCAGGAATTTAGAACCGCCGTGCAACTGGCACCCAACGACGGTCGGCTTGCCTACGTGTACGCGATTGCACTCGGCGATGGCGGCCAGGCGGACGCAGCGCTGGGCGTGCTGAAAACCGCGCGGAAGGCCAATCCGCACGATCGCGACCTCTTGCAGGGTCTGGTGTATTTCTCTGAAGCCGCTGGGGACATCAAGGCGGCGAAGCAATACGCGGCGTCGCTGCGCGAACTCGATCCGGATAGTCCGGAGTGGCAACAACTGCAACTGCAACTCGACGACCCGACCAACAACTGATTCAAGGCGCACGAAGGGGGTGAAACGTGTCGGAGTTGATTGTCCATCAGATACCCGCGGCGTGGGGGCTGCCGTCGATCGGACCGTTCTCGCTGAAGCTCGAGGCGTATCTGCGCATCGTCGGCGTGCCGTACACGGCGGTGATCGATGCAACACCGTTCAAAGGACCGAAGCGCAAGCTGCCGTGGATCGAGCATGACGGTAAACGGATCGGTGACTCGGGGTTCATCATCGAATATCTCGAGCAGCGCTTCGGCTGCAAGCCGAACGCGGGCCTATCGGCTGAGGAACGCGCCGTGGCGCATGCGCTGCGGCGTCTCATCGAAGAGAATCTCTATTGGGTGTTGGTCTTCGACCGCTGGATGGTCGACGCCAATTGGCCGCTGACGCAGCAGACGGTGCTCGGAATGATTCCGACGCCGGTGCGGTTCGTCATCGCTCCGATCGCGCGACGCGGCGTACGGCGGCAGTTGCTGGGGCACGGCATCGGACTGCATTCGAGCGACGAGATCCACGCGATCGGCATCAAGGACATCGGTGCGATCGCAGACTTTCTCGGCAACAAGGCGTTCCTGATGGGCGACACGCCGACCGAGATCGACGCGGTGGCGTACGGACTGCTCGCCAACATCATGTGCGTGCCGATCGCGAGCCCAGCGAAGGATGCGGCGGCGCGACGCACGAACCTCGTCGATTTCGTGGAACGAATTCGCGCGCGGTACTTCGCGTAGGGTTGGCAGACGCGAATGGCTAACGTCCTGACTCAGCGCGCTCCCCGGAGCGCGCTCGGTGCTTCTCGAGCGACTATCTGCACGTGGAGGGCACCGCGTCGGCTGTTGCGATTTGTGAACTGCAATTGACGGGGTGCACTCCGGCCGTGCGCGAGTCGTTCTATTGGGGCGTCGCGCAACGGATCGGGTTGTAGCGGCCGCGCGCCGGAAATATCAGATGCGGGGCAGCGTGATCGGCTTCACCGGAAAGGTTCCAGCGAGAATCGGCTCGAGCAGGACGCCGAGGTTTTTTGGAAAGATGTTCTCGCCGCTGGCGGTCAGTTGCGCGGGCGTCCACCAGCGGACGTCGGTGATCTGGTCGCGCTCCCAGTCGGTCCATCCACGGGTGTCCAGCGTCTCGCTCGGCGCGTAGGCCACGATGAAATGCTCCTTGAAGAGCAGGGCTCCGTCGCCGCAGCGCTCGCCGTCCTCGCCATACCAGACAACCGGGCCGAGCTGAACGCCGGATATTCCCGTTTCTTCAAGGATTTCGCGAGAGGCCGTCTGCTCGATCGTTTCGCCATCATCACGCCCGCCTCCCGCGGTGGACCAGCACGGTCGCGAGATCCCGTCGGGGGCGGTGTTCTTATATTTGAAGAGAAGGATGCGCCCCTCGGGAGAGAGCAGGAGCACCCGAACAGACCGCCGCTCGCGCATGAAAAGTCCCTGATCTGCCAAGTGTTATCGTGTCGCTGACAGGCGATGTCACCGGAACAGACGATGAGTTCATTGTATTCGTCGCTGGGCGCAATGACTGACAGTGAACAAAATGCGCGTGTCGAGCGACTCCATGACTGGTTCGCTGTGCAGCTGCACTTCGTAGAGGAGCTCATGTCACGGACCGGACTACCGCTCGACACGGCCGTGACGTTCTACACCAACCTGCATCGGCGGTTCGGGTTTGGCCGCCCCGCACAGGATGGGTGGTCACGCGAGTGGGATGACTTTGTGCGGCAATTGACCGCTGTGGCATCGCGCACCGAACGGATCGAACGCACGAAGGCGTTCGCGCGCGAACGGTTCGTGAGTTGGTCGGGAACAGGGGAGCGACAGTTCGGGTGTTTTAGTTTTGACCCTCCGAACGCAGGCGTCATCCGACTCCACTTCGCGCCGAACGATGTCGAAGGCGGTGTCGGTCCGCTCGCGCGTTCGAAGTGCTCGAGGCGTGTCGACGAACTCGCGCACATGTTCGCATTCATTCGCTGCGAACATGCCGCAGGGGCGCAGTACGTGGCAGGTGGTTCCTGGCTCTACAACCTCGACGCGTACAAGAGACTGTTCCCTTCGGCGTACGTTGCGTCGCTGCGGATTCATACGACGCCGAGCAACTTGGCGGGCGGTTCATGGTGGGGACAGTTCGTCGACCATCGCGAGAATGTGGTTGCAGACCGAGTCGCCGCATTTTCCGCAAATCTGCGAAATCTGAGTCCTGCAGCGGCGTGGGAGGTATTCCCTCTGGCTGCGATGACGGCGCGCGCGGACATCGATGTCTTTCATCGCCACTACGGCACTTGATCGCCGATCAGAGCGGCGTGAGATCGATCTGCACAAGCGTGCCGGTGAACTTCGGCGCCGTTGGCCGCAGACGACTGAACACGGCGGCGCGATGATCCGGCTCGTCTTCGATCGCGCGGCCGTGGCCCGCGCGCGTTTCACCGCGCAGCAGAAGCTGCACCGGCGCGCCCTCATCGCGCAGTTCGCGCCACCAGCGTCCGTCGGCGCCCGCGTAAACCACCTCAGCGTCGCGCAGATAATTGACCGGAATCGTTCGGCCGCTCGGCAGTGTTATCAGCATCACTTTGCGTGCGCGCTCGCCGTTAGGATCTTCGCGTAGCTCGCGCTCGACGCGCGGGTTTGCGATGAACGCGCCATAGGCCAGATAGCTCACAATGAGCACGAGCAGCGTGACGACAAAGATCAATCCGTACTTCATTTGAAGATCGCGATCGGGAGGGATCTCCCCTCCAGATCGCGACGATGTGGCGTTGCGTTCGCTTCAAGCTTCCGGCGTTCCGGTGTCCTGCACTCCGCGCGTCATGTCCGATCGTGCGGCGGCAGCTAACTTCTCGTATTTCATTCGAAATCCGTCGAGTTCGTGCTCTTCGAGCTCTTCGAGATCGAGCAGCGCGTTGTGTGCCCCGTGCGTCGCTCGGATGAGCTCATCGAGTTTGATTTGTATCGCCTGCGTGTCTCGATTCTGTGTGTTCTGAATCAGGAAGACCATCAGGAACGTGATGATCGTCGTGCCCGTGTTGATGACGAGCTGCCACGTGTCGCTGAAGCGAAACATCGGTCCCGTGACGATCCAGGTAACGATGACCGCGACCGCAAGCACAAATGTTCTGGGCCGACCACCGAAGTGTGACGCGGCTTTGGCGAAACGGGAGTACCAGGCTAACGCGCGCATGATCGGCAAATCCTGCTTTCGGTTTCGAGTCAGGTATCGTAGCGCCAGTGAGTTGAGGAGGGGGGAGCGTTCATGGACTCGACCTATCTGCGAACGAGCGCGTGGCTCGCGGTGATCTTCGGCATCTTCCTGATGTTTGGCGAGACGCGGAGGAACTGGGGCGACTGGGGACATTGGACCAGCTACACGTTCGACTATCTCTTTGCTGCGATGCTCGTGCTCTTCGGCTACCTGTCGCTGCAAGGGCGAGCGTATGCACGCGTGCTACTGATAGTCACGTGGGCACTCACGATTGCGCTGTTCACCTATAGCTTCTCAGGCCACATCCGGCATCTGGATGGACCCACCAATGGCCCGATTCCGCATGTGGAACTCACCATCTGGATCGGCGTACTCGATGCGATCGCATTCATTGCGTTGGTAGCGGGTGTGACTTCTTTCTTCCGAAGGGATTCGGGGCTGGAACACCCTTAGCAGGTTGCCCGCTAGAGCGCGCCGGTCAGGTTCAGGAAGAAGCCCTGACTGTCGTAGTTCAGATGGGTGAGGTCGTCCGAAAAGTCGGTGAAGTTGTAGCCGACGCCCATCTTGAAGTGCTCGCCGAGATAGCGAGACACGGCCGCCAGCGCACCCGCGCGCTGCTCGTCGAGATCGGTCATGGCGAGCAACCGACCTTCGAGCAGCAGTTCCCACTGGTCGCGGAAGCGCCAGTCGGTCCGCACGATGTACAGCGACGCGGAGTTGTCGAAATACTGTGGATCGTCGCGATACAGGCTGATCTCACCGAGCCGGTACGCGTACTTGCCGCCGATGCTCCAGGTCGCGCTCAAGTCGTATGTCACATCGAGCGCCGCGATCTGGCTCTTCTGGATGTACTGCGACGCGGCGTTCGCGAGCGTCACCTGCCCCATCGTCGGCATGTTGTAGAAGTACGTGTACTTCAGCATTGCATTCAGGCGGTCGTTGGTGACGGGCCTGTACGCATAACCGAGCACGCCTTCCGTGTACTCGCCGTTGTAGAAGTCGCCGAGCGAGTTGCTGCTGGTCGAGAAGCTCAGCTTGCCGATCAGGCGCGACGAAGGCTGCATCTGCCAGCGGAAACTGTTGCGGTACAGCCAGGTCTTCAGCGTCGTTTCGGCGAGATCGAGCTGCTGCTGCGTGTCGTTGCGATACTCGACGCCGGTCGAGAGCTGCACGGTATCCCACGCGAGGCCCAGCCGCACACCGCCGGCGACGCGGTCTGTCTCTGCATCGGTCTCGAGGTCGCGCAGTGTGCCGATGTCGCTCGTTGCCGACAGCGTCAGGCCCTGCGCCGGCGTGAGATTGACGCCGGTGGCGTGGGTCAATCCGGTCAACGAATTGCCGTGTTGATAACGTTCCTCGGCGAATACGCTGCTGCTGTCGGAGAGGCGCCGTTTCATGCCGGTGACGAGGCTGCCCTGGCTGCCGCGTGTGGTGCCGAGACTCGACTCGGTGCCCGCATCCTCGAGCACGTAGTTCAGGTAGACCGTTGTGCGTTCGGATTGCAGGTAGCTGGTCCCGATCTTGCCGCCAACGCCGCCGATCTCGCCGTTCGAGATTTCGCCGTTGAGCTTCAGACGGTCGGAGACCAGATACTCACCGCCCGTGCCGTAACGTCCGTTGTCCTGCCGCGTCTCGCTCTTCTCGAGCGTTTCCTGCGCGAATCCATAGACGCTCCACGGCGCGCCGTCGGGATCGTAGCCGAGTTGCAACACAGCATCGGTGCGGTCACCGACCTGCTGCGTCGGCAGCGGCAGCGGAGAGTCGTCTTCGCGGTTGTCGTAACGCACCCCGGTCGAGACGTTCCAGTTGCGCGCGAGTTGATACGCGATGTTCAGTTCCTGCGCCTCGGTGCGAATGCGGTACTGCTGTTCGAGGTTGTCCGACTTGCCGCGCAGCGACAGCGCGTCGGTGAGTTCGACATTGAAGGCGCCGCCATACGCTTGCGCTTCCGTCAGCGTTTCGAGACCCGGCGCCGAATAGCCCGCTTCGAGCGTTTGCCCATAAAGGCTGACGACACCGTTGAGGCGCTCCGAGATGTCCTGCAGGCCGACGCTGATCTCGGCTAGATACGCATCTGCAGCGGTGTCATCGACGAGCGGGACAACACCGATATCCTGGAACTGGAAGCCGCCGTCGTTCGAAGCGAGCGACTGACCGAGCATGCCCTCGCTGCGGCCGCCCTGCAGTTTCAACCACGACGCCGCCGTCAGGCGCACGGTCATGTCGGCGCCCTGCAGGCTGCTGTCGACAACGTTGTCGCTGTTGTCGTTAGCCGTGAGGCCAACCTGCAGGTAATCGTTGATCCAGTAATGCGTCTGGCCGCCGACCGCCAGCGCGCCGATGTCTTCGAACCCCGGCGTGTATTCGTAACGCACGACGAGATACGACTCATCGCCTCCGCTCGCGCCGGTGCGGATCAGCAGCTTGTCGCCGACCGTCGCGGCGAGCGGCTCCGCGAGCACGACGGTGCCCTGCAGGTAATCGATGTCGTAGTCCGCCGACGGGCTCAGGTTGACCACCCCGGTGACGAGGCCGGTGACCTTGTCGCGCACTTCGATGCGGATGCGCTCGGACCCGGTCAGGATGTCCTGATGGTGCAGGTAGTACAGCGAGCCGCCGGTGCCGCGGAAATCCTGCCGGCTCGGGATCGTGCCGGGTTCTGCACCGAACACGTCCAGCGTCAGCTTCTGCTGGCCGAAGCTCGTGGTGCCGGTCGATTGGTAGTGTCCTTCGCCGCCGTACAGGCCGCGGTCGACCTGCGCCAGTTCGTTGTCCATGTAGCCGACATCGAAGTTGCCCCACAGGCCGTAGCTGCCGCCGTTGTTCACTTTCAGGTACAGCTTGCCTTCGGTCGGTCCCAGTTCTTCGACGGTGCCGTCGTCGCCGAGCGTCGGGTAGTGATAGTCCGGATCGATGCGGCGGAACAACTCGTCGGGTTGTTTGCCGAGGAAGTTCGTGAACAGATTCGACAGTTCGTCTTCGTGGGTGTCGATGCGGGTCGTCAAGCCCCAACCGTTGTCGAACTTGCCCGATGCATAGAACGCGAGGCGGCCGTCGAGCGACGAACCGAAGTCGTACGGCGCATCCTCACCGACAAAGAGGTCCGCGTTCGCGCTGCTGTTGGCCTGCGACCAGGTCACGTCCGCCATACCGGCGTAGAACCAGTCGTTCTGTTCGATCTTCAAATCACGCAGATACAACTCACCGTCGCCGTTGTCGTCGAGCACGGCGACTTCGACGGTGTGGGTACCCGCGGGCAGGATCGACTCGGCGACGAAGTTGCCCTGCGCATCGACCGGCGTCGGCGCGCCCGCCACCCACACCTGACGATTCGGCGGCAAGCCGCCGCCCTGCACGCGGACCGTGCCGCTGTGCACCGGAATGTTCTGCATCGCAAGCGCATTGTCACCCCAGCCCGCGCCCCCCGAGGGGACCGATTCACCTTGCGCAGCGGCGAGTTCGCCCGTCGCGTTCGAGCGCGCGAATGCATCCGCGGCGCTTGCGTCGGCGTGAATCCACAGCGGCCGCGCGACGGTTTCGTCGAATTGGCCGCCGGCGCCATACGCACGTACCGCGTACTTGAGTTCGTGCACAGGGCCTGCAAAGGTAGCCGGATCCGGACGCCACTCTGCATAACTGTCAGCGCCGATCGGCAGTACGTTGAG
>CAYUMA010000825.1:0-2501 GCA_964445675.1 uncultured Pseudomonadales bacterium
GGTGGGCCACAATCCGGGATCAACCGAGTTCATCAACCGGATGGTGGGCCGGTCGGTGATCGACAACCTGCCGACGTTGGGGATCGCGATTCTCGAGCTGTCGGACGCCTTCGCCGACGCGCGCTTCGGTTGCGCGCAACTCGTCCAATTGCATTCGCCCAAAACCTTGCGCGACTGAAGGCAACACGCATGCGACTCGCAAAGGCCGCGATCGACGTCGGCCTGTTCACCACGCAGCTGGACCCGATGCTCGCGTTCTGGCAACGCGAGATCCGCCTGCCGTTTCACGAGACGCTCGCCGTCGGCGCCGGCGTGCGCCAGTTGCGCCACGGCATCGGCGAATCGGTGTTGAAGATCAATCACAGTCGCGATCCGCTACCAAGCGCGCCAGCGGCCGGGTATCGGCACCTGACGATCGCCCAGCCCGGCGTGGTGGCCGCGCGTGAATTGACGGATCCCGATGGAAATCGCGTGACACTGGTGCCTCCGGGCCACGACGACGTCCAACAACTGCAGATGCACCTGCGCGTGCGCGACCCGGCCGCACACGACGATTTTTTTGGCCGCGTCCTCGGGCTCGCGCCGACCGGTGATGGCCGTTACCGCTGCGGCGTTTCGCTGCTGTCGTTCGAGCGCGACGCGCTTGCGTGCGCCGACGCGCAGATGCGCGGCGTCGGCTACCGCTACCTGACGATCCAGGTCTTCGACGTCGTCGGCGAACATCACGCGCTGCTCGCGCGCGGTGCGAGCGAAGGCTCGGCGCCGCGGCGATTGGGTGATGTGGCCTCGATCTCGTTCGTACGCGATCCGGATGGAAATTGGATCGAGATCTCGCAACGCAAGTCGATCACGGGCTCGCTCGATCGGCCGTGATCGATTCGCGCGAGCGCCCCGGTTCGGAATCCGCCTAGACTCGCCAGGCATCGCGCGGTATACCTATGCCCCGCCGCGAAGCAACCAGGATCTTTTTACGATGAGCTTTCTGTCATTTCTGCTGCTCGGTGCCGCCACGTACCTGATCTGGCGCATCACCGATCAGCTGCCCGATCTGATCTTCCGCATCAGCGAGATCCAACGCGACGTGGCGGAACTGCGGCGCACCCTCACCGACGCTCCCGCCGCATCGTCGACGGGCGCGACACCGTCGCGACGCATCGACCCCTCGCCCGGGGCGCCCGCCGCGGACACGGTCTTATAGCGCCGGAGTAGCAATTGCCGGTGTTTCCGCGCAAACGCGAATCAATGGGGCAACGGCTGGAAGATCTCGATTGGCGGGTCTGGCTCGGCCTGATACTGACGTTTGTCTGGCTCGTGCTCGGCTACGGCTATGTCGAGGTGTCCGTTGGGTGGGACAAGTTTCGACACTTGTCGGCCGACCAGGTCGGCAATTTTCTCGAAGGCGCCTTTGCACCGCTCGCGTTCCTCTGGCTCGTCATAGGCTATTTTCTGCAGCAGCGTGAGTTGGCTCAGAACACTGAAGTGCTGCGCCTGTCAGTCCAGCAAGCCGAGATCCAGTCCGAAAAAATGGCCGCCAACGAAATGCACGCGAGGCAGGAAACCTTCCTGCGCGTGGCCCAACGCGTGCACGCGCAGCTCGGTACGATCGTTGGGTTCCTCTACATCTCGAGCCAAGCGGCCGACGCCGACGGAACAGTAACAAACGAAGAACAGGGCCAACTATTTGCGCAGTTGAGCCAAGGCGACCCCGAAGTGTTTTCTCGCCGCATGATCACGACCCACCTCACCACCGACGGCGAGGAGGAACGCTACAGATTGTTCTACGGCACACCCGTCCGCGCGCGCCATTCGAACAACGTCATCTATACATTCGAGCGATTGATCGCGCGCGCGAAGGAAGTGGATCCCGACGGCATGATTACCGATGCATTGGCATCGACCTCGCACGGCTTCGTCTACAACATTGCGAAGCGTTATCAAGCGATTGCGCCGCCGGAACTGGCAGATCCCGCCCGTACCGGAACGAAGATGCATTTTTGAAGCTGCTCTTTATTGAGGAGGATCCGTGAGAACGTTTGTCGCGCTGTGCCTGACGATCATGCTGAGTGCGGTCGAAGCGGCGAACGACGATCAATTCGCCGGCGTCGCGGTCAAGGCGATTCCGGTCGGCGGCAGCGTGTACATGCTGACGGGGGCCGGCGGCAATTTGGCGGTGTCGATCGGTAAGGACGGCACATTGCTCGTCGACAACCCGTTCCCTGCGATGGCACAGCGAATTCAGACCGCGATCGCAGAGCTCGGCAGCGCCGCTCCCAAATTGATCCTGAACACGCACTATCACGGCGATCACGTCGGCGGTAACGCATTTTTCGCCGACCGCGGCGTGATCATCGCGGCAGAGCAGGTTCGTTATCGCCTGTTGAACGACCCCGCGCTGGCGCGCGCCGCGTTGCCAGTCGTGACCTTCGCGGACCGGATCAGGATCCAGTTCAACGACGACGAGATCGACGTGATCCACTTTCCGAGCGCACACACCGACGGCG
>CAYUMA010000826.1:0-6027 GCA_964445675.1 uncultured Pseudomonadales bacterium
GGCCAATGCGCTGGCGACGCTGAACAAGATCGCGCCGGGTCGCATCGACTTCGGCGTGGGCACGGGATTCACAGCACGCCGCACGATGGGTCTCGGAGCGATTCCGCTGCGACGGCTCGAGGTATACGTCGAACGTGTTCAAGCACTGCTGCGCGGTGAAACAATTCGCTGGGATTTTGAAGGCGAAACGCGCGCGATCCGGTTTCTCAATCCCGATTTCGGACTGATCAACATCACCGATCCAATCCCCCTGCATATTTCCGCGTTCGGCCCACGAGCGCGCGCGTTGACGGCGAAACTCGGCGCGGGGTGGATCAATTTCGGGGCCGATGTGCAGCGCGCAGCGAAAGAACTCGACGCGATGCGCGGTGTGTGGCGCGAAGCGGGGCGCAGCGATGGGCCGTACAGCACGCAGTTTGCGCTCGGCTGCGTGCTCGCCAAGGGCGAGGCGGCGGATTCACCTCGCGCGATCGCCCAAGCGGGGCCGTTGGTGGCGGTGTTGTTCCACAATCTCGTTGAAACGACCTCGCCGGGTTCGATGGAAGGCGTATTGCCGGAGCCGGTGAACGCCGCGCTCGAACGTTATCGGAAAATCTACAAATGCTATCAGCCCGAAGACGCGCGTTATCTGCAGAACCATCGTGGTCATCTGATGTTCGTCAAACCCGAGGAACATCCGCTGCTGAGCGCGCCGCTGATCGAAGCGTTCTCGTTCACCGGCACCGCGGATGTTCTGCTCGATCGACTACGAATCCTCGAAGGCGCCGGCTATTCGCAATTCACGATCCAGATCGTCGAGGGCCAGGAAGATGCGCTCGAAGACTGGTCGGAGCTGTTCGAGCGCCTTTAGCGAACTGTTGGTCTCGACATGTCGAAGCAGCAACTGTATGCACAGCTTGCACGCACGTTAACGGCGTTGCTCGCCGGTGAGCGCGACTGGACTGCCAACCTCGCCAACACTGCGGCGCTGCTGTTCCAGGAACTCCCCGCGGTCAACTGGGCCGGGTTCTATCTGCTCAAGGACGGTGAACTCGTATTGGGACCGTTCCAAGGCAAACCCGCATGCACGCGGATTGCGCTAGGCAAAGGCGTTTGTGGGACCGCCGCAGACAGACGCGAGAGCATCGTCGTCGTCAACGTGCATGACTTCGACGGCCACATCGCGTGCGACAGCGCCTCAAACTCGGAACTGGTGGTTCCGCTGTTGCGGGGCGACGAGCTGCTCGGCGTGCTCGACATCGACAGTCCGCAGTTCGGGCGCTTCGACGAGCACGATCGAAGCGGGCTGGAGATGATCGCCGGAATCCTGATTGCGGCGTCTTAAACCGACCGACCTTCGCTTGCCGTGAGCCGCAGCAGCATGTGGGTCTCGTCGTAGTCGACGCCGTCCACTTTGAGCGCGGCGGGTTCGGTGCCCCATGCCACAAAGCCGAGCGAGCGATACAGCGCGAGCGCCGCGGCGTTCTCCGACGTCACCGACAAGAGCACATGCTCGAGTCCCTGCAGGTCGCGCACCCGCTCGATCATCGACGCGAGCAGGCGGCGTCCAACGCCGCGGCCGCGGCACGCCGGCGTCACGTACACGCCCCAGATCGAACCGATGTGCGCCCGCTTCGGTGCGGTCTCGCGGACGAAGCCGCCGAGGCCGACGAGTTGTACGCCGTCCCACGCGCCGAGTACGTAGTTCTCGGGCGATCCGGTCAGGCGGTCGCGGTATTTGTCGGCTTTGGCACTCGCCTCGATTTCGTAACTCGAGCCGAACGCGGTCGGTTCCGCGCGCAATGCTTCGAGGCGCAGGCGTCGATAACGATCGAGATCGTCGTTGCCCAGTACCCTCAGGTCGATGACCGGTTCGCTCACATCGCATCGACCAGATTTCGCAGCGAATCGCAGTAGCGCACGCGATCCTTCAGGGACTTTCCGACAAAACCGACATTGAGCGCATTCACGCCGGATTCTTTCAGTGCCGCCAGGCGGTCGCGGACAAAACCTTCTGGACCGATCAGCGAAGTGGCGTCGATGTATGACTGCGGAATCGCCGCTTCGGCGGCGTCCTTCTTGCCGGCGAGGTAGAGATCCTGAATCGCCTTTGCGTCTGCCTCGTAGCCGTACTTCGAGAATGTGTCGTTGTAGAAGTTCTTCGAACGCGCGCCCATGCCGCCGATGTAGAGCGCCATCTGCGGCCGCCCGAGATTGCGCAGTTCCTCGAGTCCCTCGCCGATTGCAACGCCGCCGCCAGCGAATACTTCGAGGGGCGTTCGATTCGGATCGCGTTTCGCAGCACCCGCGCGCAGCGCTTTGCCCCACACGGTGTCGGCACCTTCCGCCATGTAGAACGCAGGCAGCCAGGCATCGGCGAGTTCGGCAGTGAGTTCCACGCTCTTCGCGCCGAGTGAGGCGACCGCGATTGGAATCTCGTCGCGCACCGGGTGGTTGATCAGCTTCAGCGGCTTGCCCAACCCCGTGCCGCGGTTCTGCGGCAGCGGAATCTGGTAGTGGACACCGTCGTAGGTGAGCTTTTCGCGACGCCACACTGAGCGACAGATCTCGATGATCTCGCGGATCCGCTGAGTCGGCGCGTCGTACACGACGCCGTGGAAGCCTTCGATCACCTGCGGGCCGGACGCGCCGAGGCCCAGCATGCAGCGTCCGTCCGATAGATAGTCGATGCCGGCGGCGGTCATCGCCAGTAGTGACGGCGTACGCGTATAGATCGGCATGATGCCCGACGCGATCGTGACGCGCTCCGTTTTGGCAGCGATATAACCCATCGCGCTCGGGGCGTCGTACGAATACGCCTCCGGAACCCAGACCATGTCGAGGCCGGCCTTCTCCAGTTCCTGAACTTCTTTGACGGCCTCTTTCATCCCGCTCGAATAGCTCATCAGTGTCGAGATGCGCATCGATTCACTCCCTTTCTAATCCGCCGCTTGGTGGACCAGAACTTTAACAGCCTATCAAGTCGTTGGATTACTGAATAAAACGTGCCGATCTGATGCGCTTTGGACACAATCGACACGATGAACGCCCCATCAACACCACGAGCCGGCGATGGCTAACGGACTCGCACTGATCGGTGTTGCGCTATTGCTCGTCGTCGTCAACGGCTTTTTCGTTGCGGCGGAGTTTGCGCTCGTCAAACTCCGCCAGACCCGCGTCAAGGCGCTCGCCAAGAAATACGGTTGGCGTGGACGCATCCTGTTCAAGGTCCACAGCGATCTCGATGCGTACCTGTCGGCGTGTCAACTCGGCATCACGCTTGCGTCGCTCGGCCTCGGTTGGATCGGTGAACCCGCGTTCGCGCAATTATTGCAACCGTCATTGAACGCCATCGGCATCGAAAGCGAAAAAGTGATACATGCCATCGCATTCACCGTGGCGTTCTCGATCATCTCGTATCTACACATCGTGGTTGGCGAACAGGCGCCAAAATCGATGGCCATCCGTGTGTCGGATCAGGTGGGGCTCTGGACCGCAATACCGCTGTACGGGTTCTATTGGACGATGTATCCGGCGATCTGGTTTCTGAACACGAGCGCGACGTGGGTGCTGCGCAAGGTCGGATTGGATACGGCTACGCATGGTCATGAGAGCCACTACTCCGCAGAAGAGCTGAAGCTGATCCTTCGCGCGTCACGCGCAGATGCGAGCATCACCGCCGAGGAGTGGCGCGTCCTTGCGCAGGCGTTGGATTTTCGCGATCTCGAAGTATCCGATCTGATGCGTCCGTTCAGCGAGGCAATCACGCTCTCGGCGGATCAGACGGTCGAGACGAACCTCGACCGCATTGCCGAGCACCGGTACAGCCGTTATCCGTACCTCGACGCGCGGGGACGTGTACAAGGCGTCATTCACGCCAAGGACCTTTTCCTCGCGCAACGTAAGGGCGGTGTCTTGACGAGCCTCGGTAAGCTCACGCGTCCCGTGCCAACTGTCCGTCCCGATCTTTCCGCGATCGAGATGCTCCGACGATTTCGCAGTGGTGCGCCGCATTTTGCCGTCATTGCGTTTGAGGACGAGCGTCCGCTCGGGTTCGTCACGCTCGACAACCTGCTTGGCGCCTTGGTCGGCGAAATCCGCGACGAGTTTCGGCAGACGGAGAACGAGTGGACCACGCTCGAGGACGGCTCGGTGGTCGGCAAAGGGAGTTTGCCGATCTTCACATTGGAGCGCGTGCTCGGAATCGACATTGAAGAATCCGAGGTTGGCTCGGTGGGCGGACTGATCTATCAAAAGCTCGGCGACGTGCCCGTGGAAGGGCAACTGATTGCGTTCGATCGCTTCGACGTCGTGATCACGTCGATGGAGGGACCAAAAATCGCAGAGCTGCGCATCCTTCCGAAGGAAGAATCGCCGCCCACTTGAACTTGGGGCAAGCCGGAGAGCGGTCTAGGCGATGTTCGGCGAACGGTGACGATTTGAAAGCCTGACCAGCGTCTCGATCAGAACCTCTCGCTCGGCGAGTTTGACCTTCGCCTCGAGCGATGCCGGTGTTTCTGCGTCGGCGACGGGCACACGCACCTGCGCAATGATCGGCCCCGTATCGTAATCGCCGCTCACCCAGTGCACGGTAACGCCGCTTTCGCGTTCGCCGGCGGCCAGAACGGCCGCGTGAACAGCGCTGCCGAAATATCCACTACCGCCGAATTTCGGCAGCAACGACGGATGCGTGTTGATCAGCCGGTCCGCAAAGCGCGCGAGCGTCACGGGCCCGAGTCGTTTCATGTAGCCCGCCAGCACAACGAGATCGACGCCGGTGTCGTCGAGCGCTCCGGCGATCGCGTGATCGAGCGCTGCGGGATTCGGATGTGTAACGGACGACAGATGCAGCGCGGGAATTCCCGCGTCACGAGCGCGCCTGAGCGCGCCGGAGTCGCTGTTGTTGCTGATGACGACGCTGACGCGGGCACACAGGCGCACGTCTGTTCTGGGATCGGCGCACGCATCGAGCACGGCTTGCAGCACGCTGCCTTCGTGCGATGCGAGCACGCCGATGCGCATCAGGCCTTCGGTGCCACTTTATAAATTGCGGTGTGCAACGCCTCGACCGCAACGTCGTCACCGACGCGAAAGGCCAGATACAGCTTGATGAACTCGTGGCCCTTGCGCTCCCATTTTTCGAGCGGGATCGCGCGCACTTCGATTGTGTCGCCGACTTCGAGCACGCGCCGGAACGTCATCTGCGTGCCGACGTGA
Organism: uncultured Pseudomonadales bacterium; assembly: GCA_964445675.1. Taxonomy (GTDB): domain Bacteria; phylum Pseudomonadota; class Gammaproteobacteria; order Pseudomonadales; family Azotimanducaceae; genus DATJGR01. The sequence continues at coordinate 5,197 of CAYUMA010000826.1, forward strand.
ATCCACGCCGGTAACACGAAGCGGCGCACCAGCATCTGATTGCACCAGTGCTGGATCAGGTGCGGGTGCACGACGCCCTCGCGATACGCCGGTGAGTCGTCGGACAGTTCATCGGTGTAGCGTTGGTTTTCAGCCACGCTCGGCGTCCACTCCGCGGACGCGAACGCAACGTCGATGTCGATGGCGTCCCAATTGATCTCGACGCGCGCGGCGGGTTTCGAGGCTCCCGGAATCTGCGCGCGCGGATCAACCGGCGGCAGTGTCGGCGGCAACTCGACGGTGATCTGCGCGAGCAGCTGTTGCGCCGGGTTGTAGCACTCGACGAGATAGCGTTGGTCGCCCGTCTTGGTGAGCGGCACGGATAACCGATCGCCGTGATACGCCGGCTTCAACAGGCGCAGTTCGACGCGGCTGTGACCGAGCCAGTCCAATCCCAACTCGTGCGTCAACGGATACGTCATGTGCCCGAACACCGCGACGCCCGGAACCAGCGCGCCGGTGAAGCCATACGTGCGCGCTACAGCGTCACTGTGGATGCGATTTTCGCTCGCGTGCGAATGGTTGATCGCAATGGGTTGGTGCAACGACATCGTTGTGCTCTCTCAGCCTGGGCGATAGAGGGCGCAGATCTTGTTGCCGTCCGGATCGCGCAGGTACGCCAGATAAATCTTGCTCGCCTCGCGGATGCCGGGCGGGTCTTCGGCCGTCGTTCCGCCATTGGCGACACCCGCGGCGTGGAATGCATTGCCTTGTTCAACCGATTTCACCGCGAAGCCGATCGTACTGCCGTTGCCGTTCGTCGCGGGCTTGCCGTTGATCGGTTTCGTGATC
>CAYUMA010000827.1:0-3761 GCA_964445675.1 uncultured Pseudomonadales bacterium
GCGCGCACTCACCGACGTCCCGTAGGTCGGCAGGCCATTCTGCTCGAACCGCAGAACGCGGCCATCGACGATCCGCGTGCGTCCGCCCGGCCGCGACGTGCCGCCGTCGTCGCGAACGATCGGGCTGGACGGATGCTCGTGCCAGGGCCCTGACGGTTCGTCGGCGAAAAACAGTCGCAGCGACTTTGGTGCGGTGCGTTGCGCAGACCACGCGCTGTGCAACCACCAGCCGCCGTCGAACCGAAACGGCGAACTGTCCCAGAACGCGCCTCCGTGGGCGATCGAGGTGACGAACTCCCACTCGTCCGGGAACCGTTTGGCCCGATAGAGGCGGATGCCCGCAGCCGGGCTGTCAGGGATCAAGTAGACGTCATCGCGCCATTCGAAGACACACGGATAGGCAAGATGGAATGGCGCCCGCAACACGACTCGCTGATACGACCACCGGTCGCCGTCCAAACTCGTCGCATGACCGATCTCACCGCTTTGCGTTACGCGATTGAACACCTCGAAGAACATGTGCCAGCGGCCTTCACGATGAATCATGAATGGATCGGCGACGAACGCGGCGGGCACGTCGGTGACCATTTGCGGTGTAAGGACCGGACTACCCTCGCGCGAACAATCCTTCAACTCGAACAGGCTGGGACCCGCGAAGATGCCGATCGAGAACAGCTGCTCATGGGCGCGTCCGGTCAGGCGATCGAACAACGTGGGCGAGGTCGCCCACAGGCGCTGCTTGCAATAGTGTTTCAGCTGCGTCGGGAGAGAGCGCAACTGTGGGAGCGGCTGTTGCATCACCAGGTTCGCGATGCGCGCGCCGCGTGGCATCGCGGTCCAGGATGGTCCATTGAAAGAGGAGCGCTGCAACGGTCCGGGCTTCCACGTTGACGACGGTTCACTCGCAACGATAGCAGGGCGCGTGCGCCATCAATGTCCTTCGGTGGTGAGCCGATCATCAACAAACTCCCACAAGTTCATCCCTCGGCCCATCGACGTGCACGCGCAGCACAGCGTTTTGTGAACGTTGCAGGTAGGAGTTTCCATCGGTGCACCCGTGGCTGGCGATGCGGCTAGGGGCGCCGCTCGGCGTGCCGTCGGACGACACGCCGACGCCAGTTCGAGTCCGATGGTGCCCAGGGTGGGACTCGAACCCACACGTCACAAGGACACAGGAACCTAAATCCTGCCTGTCTACCAATTCCAACACCTGGGCTAGGGCGCGATTATACGATCGCTAGCCGCTTTCCGAACGGACAAATACCAGCGGCAGGTCTATTACCTTCGTGTAAATGGTCAACGTTCCTTCGTGGATGACGAACCACTCCGCCTCTGTCAGCGCCTTGAAGTAGGTTGCCTCTTGCCGATTGATCGCATCTGCACACGCCATTCGTGTTGTGGCCAGCGGACCAAACGTGACCGATTTGCCTGACGCGGTCGCTGTTCCGTTGAACCGATTGCACGAGCTGGTGCCGCTGACTCTGTCTGATGGCGCAAATTCGAGCGTGAGCCCCGCCGACACCAGCGCTGCTGCTGCGCCGAGCGTCTGCAGCTGCCAGCGTGATCCCGTCAGCGGATTGCCCACCTCCGCGGACGACGACCGCCGCATGTGCGCATGCGACGACAGCCCCGATCATCGCGAATCCGACACATGATTGACGCCCGGGTGGATGGTCTTGCTGATCTTCGCGATCGGCGGAACGCCCACGCTATATCTGGGCGGCACATTCCCCACCGGCTTTGAGATCGTCGCGTTCGGACTCATGAGTGGGTTCTGGTACGTACTCGCGGGCTTGCTCCAGTGCTACGGCAGGCATTTTTTTCGTTCTGATACTGGCCTGGTCGAGCGCGTCACTGCTGCGCGCCGCGGCGCTCGGCGCCGGTCCGCTGATCTGGAGCGGCGCCGTGGTCGCGGTCGCCGTAGCACCCGTGTGCGCAGCCATCATGATGCTCGGCGACAGCGCGATCCAAGGTTTTGATCCGCGGCGCATCATTCGGTTCATAAGCGGGCTGGGTCCCGCGTACCCGATGTTCTGCGTCGCGACCTGGATCGGCTACGGCGCGATCCTCGTGACCGTTTGGTACTGTGAACGCGCGGTCGCGGTGGTTCTGCTCTTTGCAGGCTACCTTCATCTGCTCACACAATATCTTGCCGGGCGAATTGTCTTCGTGCGCCGGAACCACCTCGCACTTCCGACGCAACGCAGCCCCGAGCAGGACGTCGCAGCCGACGTGGCGGCGCAAGAAGCGCAGCTGAAGACGTTGTTGACCGAGTTGCATCGACTCTGCAGCGTGGACAGGTTCCGCCCGCTGCCGGACGCGAGCGTTCTGTCGCTCGTCGGCGTGGCTGGTCATCCGGACGCGCACTACGCCGCTACGTTGCTGAGGGATTTCGACCGTGCGTACCCGAATAGTGCGCTGCGAGGCGATGCAGTGTTTCGATTGGCACCGATTGAGATCGAACACCTCGGCGACCGCGCCTCTGGCATCGCGCAATTGAAATCCATTCGCGACGATCAACCGGAGTTCGCGCGCTCCGCGGCGTACCAAGACTACATCCGACGATTTGACGACCTAGGCATTTGAGACCGCAGGCAACGCGGCTCATCGCTCTCGTTACCCACATCTCGTCGACGTCTTTCATCCGATTGATCAATGTTTTCCTTGGTGCCTGGGGCGGGAGTCGAACCCGCATGGCCTCTCAGCCGAGGGATTTTAAGTCCCTTGCGTCTACCAGTTTCGCCACCCGGGCATTGATCGGTATCAGTGTATCAGCGCACGCTCGGGAACGCCGCCGGCGGGTCCACTGCGCAGTTCACATCAGGCCGTGCAGTCGATTCAGGTTCGCAAATCGTCCGGGATCGAGATCATGACTTGCGAGTGCGGGATGATCGGCCTCATAGCGGTGCGCGCGGTAGATGCTCACTGTGACCTCGCCGCGGCGGTTGTTGTTGACGAACGGATTGATCCATTCCCACACGACCTCGTGCGAACGCGTTACCTCGAACACCCGACCACTCGTGCCCTCGCAGATGAGGACATTGCCGGAGCGCAGTCGTGCCGCGCCCGAAATATGGCCGCTGAAGAACTGTTGCGACGGAATGCCGCGATAGTGCCAAACAATCTCGTGGGTTTTCGGATCGAACTCGATGACGCGGGATCCGTCCTCGCCGTTGTCGAATACCTGAACGTTGCCGTTGTCGAGCCATGTCGGATGATGCTGGCCCGTTGCCTTCGCGAAGTTGCACGTGAGTTGGCCGGTCGTCGCATCGATCACGGCGACCCGGTTGATGCTGCGTGCTGAGAAAACGATGTCGCCCTTCGGGTTCACATCGAGTCCGTTCACGTGAGTCCATTCCCAACGTCGGCGAGTCCTGCCGATTGGATCCTTCGTCGGGTCGAACAGCTCCCACGTATGAACCCTGCGCACTTCACGTTTGGCGGCGTCAACTTCGACAAGGTCGTCACCGATCAATCGCGGCAGTCGCTCGCGCGGCATCCGATATCCGCCTCGCACCCTTTTGTGAAGCTCGTCGGAAAGTTCTACCCACTCCGGCACCAGCGTGTTGCCGTTGGGAAACCGATAGAAGTCATGATGCTGGAAGCGGTTCTCGTATTCCCAAACGACGTTGCCGTCCCAGTCCACTTCGACCAGCGTTGTGTGATAGCCCACGAGGCGCGTCACATGTACCTCGAACGGCGGCGGCGCTTGGGTCGGATCGTCGGGGGGCGGCATGGGCAAGTTGCCGTAGGAGCCGGTC
>CAYUMA010000828.1:0-3467 GCA_964445675.1 uncultured Pseudomonadales bacterium
ACGGCATCGGCAAACGCGCGCCGTCTACGGTCATCTGCACCAGCTTGTCGTCCTGCCGCGCCCGGTCGGCCTCGGACTTCACCCATTGCGACTTCACCGCCTCGGCCGACCAGATCACCAGCAACGCCTTCGCCGACGCCAACTCCTCCTCGATTACCTCCGAGTAGGCACGATGCGTGGGCAATTCGTCGTCGATCCATACACTGTAGCCCCGCGCGCGCAGTGCCTGTGCTGCCGCTTGTGCCTGAGCCGCGGTGGAGCGGGCGTAGGAGATAAAAACGTCGGACATGTCGGGGCGGTACTGATGTATTCGTCGCAGGCCACTATCGGGCGCGCGGTCATCGGCTGGCAAGCGCAGCGTGAACCGAGTGCATCGCGGCAGCTGCCGGCGTGTTGAGGTCGTCAGGGAGTTATTCCGGCTGTGCCAAGCGGTTGTTGATCCTGCGCAAGGCGCGGGTTGAATCCGCTTTTCCATGTGTGGTTTCCCCTGCGCACGCGTCTGCACGATACTCGGCTCGATGAACGCACAGCCGGTTTGTATTTCCGATCTGCGCAGGCCGCGCACGCCGGTGCCGCTGGTCGCGCAAAGCCTGCAATCACTGACGGCACGCCTGAGGCGCGAGCTGGCATGAACGCTCCCACACCGACCGAACAACGCGCCATCGACGCGGCACAGCGCTTTGTGGCCACGCATGTGCGGCCGAACGCCCTCGCCTGGGATCAAGGGCGTGCCGACACGCGCTCGCTATTCCCTGACGCCGCACGCGCCGGTCTGCTCAGCCTTGAAGTGCCGCTGGAGAACGGCGGACAAGCCCTGTCGTTCGGCTGCAAGTGCCGCGTGGCCGAGATCCTGGCGGCCGCCGACTTCGGGCTGGCGATGGCCGTGATCAACAGCCACAACGTCGCCAATCACCTGGCGCGTATGGCCGCGCCCGGCGTAATGCGCCGCTACGTTCCGGCGCTGCTGGCGGGCGAACGCGCAGGATGCACGGCACTGACCGAGCCGGGCGCGGGATCGGACTTCTCCGCCATCACGACCGCGGCGCGCAGGGTTGGCGACGGCTGGCAGCTCGATGGCGAGAAAACATGGATCGTCAACGCCACACACGCCGACGTGATGGTCGTCTATGCGCAGACGGAACCTGACGGCCGCGCAGGGGGGATTGCCGCGTTCATCGTGGACGGTACTCGCGAAGGCTTCGTCCGGAGTCCGCGGCTCGACAGCGGCGCGGCTCGCGCAATCGATGCCGGCGGCTTCCGGCTGCAAGGCTATCAAGCTCTTGCCGACGAACTGCTGCATCCGCCGGGGCAGGCCTTCAAGGCCGCGCTGACATCGATCAACGGCGCCAGAATTTACGTCGCCGCCATGTGCTGCGGCATGGTGGCGCAGTGTCTGAAAGTCGCGAGCGACTACGGCTCGCAGCGCCGCACCTTCGGCAAGCCTCTGCACGAGCACCAGGGCTGGCGCTGGAACCTGGCCGATGCCGCGATCGACCTCGAGGCAGCGCGGCTACTGGTCGATGCTGGCAGCGTCTGCATCGACAGCGGCCGCGACGCGCAGACCGCAGCGGCCCGCGCCAAGGTATTTGCCACGCGAATGGCCGCGCGGCACATCGCGGCACTGCTGCACGCCATGGGGGCTGAGGGCTTGCTCGAGCAGCATCCGTTCATGCGTCACCTTGCCGCCGCGCAGGTCGCAACGTTGGTTGACGGTTCCACCGAGATGCTCCTGGAGCGACTTGCCAAGGACATCCGAAACACCTGAGAACCACAATGTCGTTGGAGAGCGTGAGTGAACACGCCAATTTCGAGTGAAAGATCCTGGTTCTGGTCGGACTCGTTCTCGTCGGCGCCCGGGTGGCTGATCACGCTCGTCAGCGTGCTATTTATAGTCACGTTCGTGATGTGGGTATTTCTTCCATTCGCCATCTACGGTGCAAAGACGATCCTGCGAGAGCAGAACGTCCACCTGGCCGAGATTCGTTTGTTGCTGAAGAAAGTGCTGGAAAAGGTCGAGTCGAGCGATTCGACCGAACCTCCGGCGCCCGGTGACGCGCCACATGACACCTGAGATCCCCTGACGTGCGGCGGGTTCAGGCGGCGCGACCGCAGCTCGAGGGCTGCGCCGGTGGGCTTCATGCACCGCACCGACTGTTCGTCCTGCGATTCGATCAGCGACGCGTCACCGTGACGACGCCACGGATGTCGCGCGACGACGCGCCGACGAAAATTCGGAACTCGCCCGGCTCGACGACCCAGCCGTGGCTCGCCGTGTCGTAAAACGCAAAGTCGCGCGGCGCAAGACGCAGCTGCACGCGGGTGGACGCACCCGTCGCGAGTTCCACCTTTGCGAACCCCTTCAACTCGCGCGGCGGACGCGCCACGCTCGACACCACGTCGCTGACGTACAGCTGTACAACCTCTTGCCCGGCCCGTGCGCCGACATTGCGAACGACGACCGAGACGACGACGTCATCGTCCGCCGCGTAATGCGTCCGGTCGGTAGCCAGTTCGTCGTACTCGAACTGCGTGTACGACAGCCCATGCCCGAACGGAAATTCCGGCTCGATCTGCTTGTGATCGTAGTAGCGATAGCCAACGAAAATGCCTTCGCCATAACGCACGTGGCCGCGTTCGCCCGGATAGTTGACGAACGCCGGTGTGTCCTCGATCCGTTTCGGCAGCGTCATCGGCAAGCGGCCTGACGGATTTACGGTGCCGCTGAGTACGTCGGCGAGCGCATTGCCGTATTCCTGGCCCGCGTACCACACCTGCAGCACCGCTCGCGCCGAACCGAGCCAATCGCCCATACGGATCGGCGAACCCGCATTGATGACGACGACGGTGTTGGGATTCGAGCGCGCAACCCGCCGAATCAGTTCGCCCTGCGACCCCGGCAGCTCGAGGTCGGCGCGGTCGTGGCCTTCGGATTCCCACTCGCCGGTGAGGCCGACGATGACGACGGCGACGTCGGCGGCCCCGGCGACAGCGCACGCGTGCTCGACATCGTCTACGAGCGTCGGCGGTGCCATGCCGATCCGCATGCCGATGAGGGTTGTATTCGTAGCGCGACTGAATTCGGCCGTCAGCAACACCCGCTCGCCCGCGCGCAGTGCGACCGCGCCGACGACTTCGCTGCTGCCCATACCGAAATACGAATCACCCGGGGTCTGCGCGGACCAGTTGTCGACGACGATCGCGCTATTGACGTACAACCGCGACAGGCCTGCGCTCATCAGACTGAACCGATGTACACCAGATGTCTCGGCCGTGAACGTCGTCGTCAGGCGCGCCGAAAACTCAGGCTCGACTTTGTCGGAGAAGCGGCCGAACCACACGAGATTGCCGGAGCGTCGCTGGTTCACCAGCACGGCTTCACCCGCCAGCGTCAGGTTGTTGTAGAACGCGATTTCATAGCCGGCGCGATCGGTCCCTTGCACACGGCACTGATGCGGCGGCAACAGCGG
>CAYUMA010000829.1:0-2978 GCA_964445675.1 uncultured Pseudomonadales bacterium
GTCTGAGTCTCGATAGTGCCGGGTTCGACGATGCCGGCGTTGTTCACGAGGATGTGCAGCGCGCCGTACCTCTTTGCGACGTCGGCGATCAGCTCGATCCACTGCGCTTCGTTGGCCACATCGTGGAACCGGTATTCGCCGCCGATCGCCTTGGCGATCGCGGCACCTGATTCGCGATTGACGTCGGTCACCACGACCCGTGCGCCTTCGCGCGCCAGAATCCGCGCATCAGCCTCACCCAGGCCCATCGCACCACCGGTCACGATTGCCACTTTGCCGTCTACTCTTCCCATGCGGTTCCCCGAATTAAAGGCCAAACAATGCAGAGAGCCTACCCGATCGAATGGAGCATCCGCATCCATTCCCACTCTGCCCGGGCGCGGCGCTCTGGTCTTCGACTCTGCCTCATGCAATTCACGGCGATCGTTGCTGCGACCTTGCGGCCGAACGCGTTCGTGCAACTCCGGCGCGCCGGCCGCACGCCTCGCCCGGCACCTCTCTTTTCCGAGCGTTGACACAATTCTGTAACGATGCCACTGTCCGTGCGTTTTCAAACCTTGGGGAGAGAGGTGTGATCAAGCTAATCGATCGACTTGTATACGCCAGGGCAACGGTCGGCGTTGCTGTGCTGGTGCTGGGTGGCCTGGGCGTGGTCGCAGCTGCACCCGCGGCTATGGCGGCGGAACCGCCTGCGGCGGAACAGCCTGCGAAAGACCCGCGTCGCAGCAACACCATTGAAGAAGTCATCGTTACCTCGCGGATGATCGAGGAGTCGGCTCAGGACGTGCCGATTGCCGTCACCGCGATTTCTACCGAGCAGCTCAGGAGTCCGACCATCCGCAATCTGGTCGACCTGAACGGCTTCGCACCCAACGTGATTATCGGCGCAGACGGCAGCCGCGGGGGCGGTGGTGCGGTCATCGGGATCCGCGGAATCAGCCCGACCCGCACTGACGACAACTCCTTCGACGCACCTGTCGGGGTGATGATCGACGACATCTATCTCGGCACACTGGCCGGGCAGGTGATCGAGAACTTCGACCTCGAGCGGATCGAAATCCTGCGCGGCCCGCAAGGAACATTGTTCGGCAAGAATACGGTCGGCGGCGTTCTGCGCGTATTCCGCAGCCGCCCCACGGGCGAACTCGGCGCGCGGGTCAGAGCCACCATCGGTGACGACAACCGGCAGGAACTGCAGATTGTCGGGAACGCGCCGATCATCGAGGACATGCTCGCACTCAAGCTCTTCGGCACCTCGCAGCAAGCCGACGGCTTCTACGACAACGTCACGCTCGGAGGCCAAGTCGGCGACCAAGATTACAAGAACTATGGCGCTACGCTGCTGTTCACACCCGCCGACGGCATCGAAGCGCTGTTGACGATCGAAAAATTCGAGGACAAGAGCGAACTGAACGCATTCCACGTGAACGCCAACTATGCGCCGGGCGTCATCCCGCCGCCCACCGACCCCAACGAAGCGAACTTGTCCGTCGGTTTTTTGACCTGCACGGTCTACCCGAGCTCGTGCCGCAGGTCGACGGCGACGCCGGGTGTCGCCGAGAACAACACGGACAACAACGCCAAGCTCGACACGGATGCCTACACGCTCAACGTGTCGCTCGACCTGAGCGACCACATACAGCTCGTCTCGATCACGGGATACCGCAGCCAGGATGAATATCGAATCTACGACTTCGACGGCTCGGCCGCTCCGTTCATTACGATCGAACGGTGGAACGAATACGAACAGTTCAGCCAGGAATTCCGCATCGACACCCAGTGGGACAATCTGACGATGACGTCCGGGGTCTATTTCTGGAACAACGAGTTCACGCAGGACTGGGTCACCGGTGGCCGGTTCTGGGCAACGCTGTTCGGCGGCGTGGCGTACACCCCTCCCGTCTGGCAAGCATGTCTGTCCCCCGCCAACCCGTTCGCGCCGATACATTGCGATTCGGGCTTGCCCAATGGCGTGACCCCTGGCGCGGACGTGACGCAAATCCTCTACGAGACCCAGGACACCACGTCGACCGCGCTGTATTCCCAGGTGGACTGGACGTTCCGGGAAAACTGGACCCTGACCACGGGCCTGCGCTGGACGACAGAGACGAAAGACTTCCAGGCAGGGCAGTCGTACCTGTCCAATGTGGAACGGCAGCGCCTGCGTAACTTTCCTGCCTACGCGAACCTCGACAACACCTGGAACGAATTATCTCCGAGGCTGGGGCTGACCTATCAGCTGGACGACACCTCGCTCGTGTACGCGTCGTTCAACCGAGGGTTCCACTCCGGCGGCTTCTTCGGCGTCAACCAGAACGTCCGCGACTTCGTCCGCGACCAGTACGAACCGGAATACGCAAACAGCTACGAAATCGGCTACAAGAGCACGCATCTCGAAGACCGTCTGCGGCTGAACGTGACGCTGTTCCGCAACGATTTCGAGGACAAGCAGGAGTCGTCCATCCAGGTTGACCCGCAAACCCTTACCGTCGCGACGGTATTCGACAACGTGGCGGATGCAACCTACCAGGGTCTCGAACTCGAGACTGAATACGTATTCGCCGACTTCTTCCGGGCGTTCCTGAACTACGGCTACCTGGACGCCGAATACGAGAATTTCCAGACCGACATCAATGCGTCTGACGGCATCGCGAAAATCGAAGATGCATCGCACCTGACGCCCCGGGTTGCGCCCGAGAACACGGTCGGGGTTGGTGGCACGTTCAGTTGGCCGATCGGTCCGGGATCGCTGGAAATCTACGGCAAATACGCGTGGGTCGACGAAGTGGAAACGAGCCTGCTGAACACGCCGCTCGGCCGGCTCGACGCCCGGGAGAACGTCACTGCCTCGATTGGTTGGTTCGGCAACACATGGTCGGTCGTCGCATTCGGCCAGAACCTGACCGACGAGCAAGTCGAGTTTTTCATTCCGATTATTAGCACGGTTCCGCTATTCGCGGTGGGCACTGTCACCAGTC
>CAYUMA010000830.1:0-1996 GCA_964445675.1 uncultured Pseudomonadales bacterium
AATCGTGCCACCGACCGCGCTGAACAGAACATTGATCGCATACATCGTGGAGCGCTGTGCGTAGTCCCGCGCCATCTCGGCGCCAAGTGCGGTCAACGGCAACGCGAAACAGGACATCGCGGCTCGCGCGAGGATCAGGAACAGCGTCAACCAGACGAAGGCCTGAATCGGGGACAAGCCGGCCGGCGGATTGAACAGCGCAAAAAAGAAAAACGCCAACGGTACCGCTGACAGAACAATGAAGGGGTGACGCCGCCCCCAACGGGTGCGAGTGCGATCCGACACTGCGCCGATTACCGGGTCCATCACCGCATCGAAGATCAGCGATACAAACATCGCAAGTCCGGTGAGCGTGCCAGACACACCGATGATCTGCTGGTAGTAGAAGATCAGAAAGATACTGAATCCGGTGCTGTATAGCGCTTCGCCGATCTGGCCGAACGCATATGCAGACATGGTCCAGAAACCGAGCTTGCGCTCCGAGGGCGGCGTGACCTCCTGGGCTACGTGCATGGCCACGTCATTGACGGCAACGCCGCCAGAGGTCGTCTGCGTCAGCACACGATGCTGTTCGCGCGCCCGAAGTCCGCCGACATCGCGTCGACCAGGCGCTGTTGATGGTCCACCCGCACGCTGATCGCGCGATTGAGGCGATCGATGCGCGTTGCAGCGGTGACTTCGCCTTCGCGCAGATAGCCCTGGCGCTGCCGTTGCAGCACGTCGAGCATCACCGCCCGGTTGGTTTCCTGCATCGTCCTATCCCCATTGAAGTCAATTGGGCTGAGTATGACGCGACTGCGCAGCGAAACGAAAACCGGTGTTGAATTCGCCAGGGATGCGGCATCAGGCGATACGGACCACAAGGGAGAATCCGCACAGGTTGCGCGGGCGCCGTTGTACGGGAGGTCGTGGCGGTTTGGTCCGTGCGCCGGACCCGTTCGACGCGTCTCGCGCAATCACAGAACTTGTGCAGAGCTTCCCTGGCGCGTGCCTCAACTCGTCGCGCGTGCGTCCATCGAAGCCCGAGGCGCACCGCGAGCCGAAAGGATCAGGAGCCCCGCGAAGATCCCGATATTCTTGATGAAGTTCTGCATCTCGTGACCCTGGTTGCCGCCTTCGTAGGCGTTCCAGAAGTCGTGCATGAAGACGCAAATCAACAGGGTGAGGCCGGCCAGCAGAAACGCAACATACTTGGTCTTCCACCCGGCGATCAGCGCGAGTCCGCCGCCCACCTGGATAACGATCGTGAGCACCAGCAGCGGCTTCACCAGCGGCACGCCATGCTGGGTCATATACGCGACCATGTTGGCGAAACCGCCGATCTTCGAGATCCCTGGCACCAGGAAGTAGAGTCCGAGCAGCACACGTCCCAGCACGTCCATCGACAGGCTCAACACGTTCATCGATCGCCCCTTCTATACATTGTTGTCAGTTGTTGTGTGATTCGTGCGTGATTGTAACTCGGGTGACACCCGATGCACGGTTGCGTAGAGGGGCAACCGTCGCACGCACTACGGCGTGACGACGTCTACCATGTATCGATTGCCGCGCGTTTTTTGCCGTGCCGTGGCGAAACGCGTATCGAACGTAGCAGACTCGCGAGCCACCAGCGCGATTGCGCCGGATCGATCGTGTCATCGATGCCGAACAACGACGCGTAGTTCAGCGCCTTGCCGTGCTGGTAGGCGCTCGCGACCATCTCCTCGAAGCGCTTCAGGCGTGCCTGTGGATCGTCGATGGCCGCAAGCTCATTGCGGTAGCCGAGCTTCACCGATCCCTCCAACCCCATGCCGCCGAATTCCCCGGTCGGCCACGCGACCGAAAAAACCGGCGTGTGGTGGGAGCCGCCGGACATCGCGATTGCACCGAGCCCATAGGATTTGCGCACGATGATCGTAAAGAACGGCACCGACAGGTTGGCGCCGATGACGAACATCCGCGACGAGTGGCGTACGAGCGCGGTCTTTTCGATCTCGGGCCCGACCATGATTCCCGG
>CAYUMA010000831.1:0-1570 GCA_964445675.1 uncultured Pseudomonadales bacterium
CGATGAACAACACGCCGACCAGAAGTTTGTCTGCGAGCGGATCGAGCGCAGTACCGAATCGGCTGCCCCAGTTGAAATGCCGTGCGAGCCAGCCGTCGACCGCGTCCGATGCACCGGCGACCGCCATCAACGCGAGCGCCTTGTCGTATTGCGCCGCCACGAGGCACCAGGCCGTGGGTATGACCAACAAGACGCGCGCCACTGTGATCAGGTTGGGGATCTGTCGCAACACCGCGCTCGTCATCTGCGTGCGTCGCCGTGCCACAGCAGTACCCGCGTACCTGCGTCGGCTTGATCCACGCTCGTCAGGCGACCATCGAGCGACAGCAAGTCGCGCAATCGATCCCACGGCGAACGCGTCGCAAGCGACAACAGCACCACACCGGGACTCACTTCGTCGACTGCGACCGAATCGACGAACTCGAGACTGTTCAGGTACTTCAGCAGCGCGCCGTATTCGGCAATTCCCGCAATGCCGTCGACGCGTACCTGGAGGCGTTGCTGTGCGCCGCTGTCGACGACATAACGCGCAACCAGCGAATCGATGAGACGGTCGGCGACCGCTGAACCCGCCGCGGCGGCGCTCGCAGATTCGATCGTGAAGCGCTGCTTATCGGCCTGCGCCCACAGTTGCCACTCTCCGACCCAGGAACTGGCCGCGCCGCGACTGACGCGCCCGATCAGGATCTGGTCAGACGTATACCGCGCGGACGCGGTCTCGAGCACGCCGGACAACGCGCCCCAAACAACGGCGTCGGTCACTTCCATCTGCTCATCCAGATCCATCAGCGGGACCACCAGCGGCAACCCGCGCTCGCGCGAACGCGTTCGCAGCGCATCCAACAACGGATGCGTGTCGCTGGCCCCGAGCACTGTGCGGTCGGCGCCGTCGGTGACGACGATCCACGCGACCGTCGTGGGGCGGTTCGAACTCCATAGCGGCAGGTTCGCATCGACGATCAATCGTTGCATCGCCGGCTGTGCAAAGCGCAGCGACAGCAGCAGGACTTTGGCCGCGGTCGGCGTCGCACCCGGTTCTTCGCGGTAACGGTACTCGACGTAGTAGCGCTGCGGTGATTCGAGCGCGAGCGTCACGGCGGCATTCTGCGGGACGGAGCTTAAGCCGCTCAGGCGTTTCAACACGATCAGCAGAGCCTGCCTCGACGCGGCCGCGCGCACACCGGCAGATTGATCGGTGACGGCAACGTCGACGTCGTAGAGCCACTCGACATTGGCTGCGCGCGCCGACATCGGCAACGACATCGGCAACACGAGGATCCACCAGAAAAAAACTGCGAAGCGGCCCATGCCCCTATCCGATGCGGCCCGGCCGGGCCCAGTGATGCGCCAGTGTACTTCAATTCAAACCGCGCGATTCAAACGGCGGGTGAGCGCGGCGAGCCTTTGATAGACTGCGCGCGGACGCCGCAAATGGACCCCAATCTTGAGTCGCCAATTGACCTATCGCGACGCCGGTGTCGACATCGACGCAGGCGATGAATTGATCCGTCGCATCAAACCGGCGGCGCTGCGCACGCAGCGTCCGGAGATGCTCGCGGGAATCGGCGGC
>CAYUMA010000832.1:0-3754 GCA_964445675.1 uncultured Pseudomonadales bacterium
CCTGTGCACCGATCACGGGCATTACCTCGGTGAAAAAGACATCTTCGGCAAGCCGGGGGTGCCGCACTACGAACCGCTCGGCCATACGCCACTGATGATCGCGTGGCCCGGCGTCGAACCGCGACGTACGCAAGCGCTGACGACCAACGTCGACATCTACGCAACGATCGCCGATGTGTTCGGCGTGGCAAGCGAACACCGCACGCATGGCCACTCAGTGGCGCCGTTGGTGACCGGACAAGCGCACCGGATTCGCGACTGGTTGCTGGCCGGTGTTTACGGCCGCTGGGTGCACGTCATCGACGGCAAACGCAAATACGCGCGTGCGACGGTCAACGCCGACAATGTGCCGCTGTCGATGTGGTCGAACCGCTGGTCGACGATGCCGGTGCATTCCAGGCCCGATCTCAAGCTACCGCGACCGGACCGCAACGCGTATCTCGACTACATGCCGGGATCGGACGTGCCCGTGATCCGCCAGCCGTTCGCACCCGGCACACAGTTGCCGTACTGGTCACTCGGCATGCGCGCCGGCGAGCATCACTGTTATCGGCTCGACATCGATCCCGGAGAAACCGAGAACCGGCTCGGTTCGGACGACGAGGCCGACATGATCGAACTGTTGCGCGTCGCGTTGAAGGCAATCGAAGCGCCGGTTGAACAGTTCGAGCGGCTCGGGATCGCGTAAAACATTGAGAGTCAAGCGCGCGGCGGGAACGGATTGCGCCACGCGTCGATCGCGTTGAGCTGGTCATGCCAGCGCCGCACGTCGGTAAACTCGTTCAGCGGCATCCGCGCCTCCTCGGCATACGGCAGTACCACGCCGACCGAAAAATCGGCGACCGTCAAACTGTCTCCGACAAGCCATTCGCGGTTCGCGAGGTGGCGATTCAACACGGCGGCATATCTGCGGAACTCGACGAGCGCCGCGTCGACGGCGACACGATCGGGCTCACCCAGACCGAAGCGCCGTCTGACGATGTACTCGAAAAACAGCGCCCCGCCATGGCGGCCCAGATGCTGCGCGTTCCAGCTGAACCAACGAATGATGTCGAACTGCCGCTGGTCGTGCGGCCACAGATCCGAACCCGCGCGCTCGGCCAACACGCAGATCACCGCGTCCGCCTCCCAGAACGTCGTCGATCCGTCGACGAGCGTCGGGACTTTGCCATTCGGGTTGAGCGCGAGGTACGCGGGCGTCTGCTGGTCGCCTTTCGTCAGATCCAGATAGATGAACTCGACCGGCGATTTCAGGTACTGCGCGACCGCGCACGCTTTGCGCGCCGAAAGGATGTCCGAGTAATACAGCTGCATCGTTGGACTACTCGAGGAGCCGCCCTTCGCAGACAGCCTGCACGCGGCCGCCGACGCGCAGGCTGTGTTCGTCGGCCTGAAGATATAGCCGCGATGGTCGTTTGATCTCGAAGCCCTGCTCGACTATGACGTCGATCGGGCGCTGCAGATGGCGGTACAGATATGCGGCGAATCCGCTGTTCGCGCTACCCGTCGCGGGATCTTCGCGGATGCCGTTGGCGTCGAAGAAC
The DNA here is from genome assembly GCA_964445675.1 of uncultured Pseudomonadales bacterium. Classification (GTDB taxonomy): domain Bacteria; phylum Pseudomonadota; class Gammaproteobacteria; order Pseudomonadales; family Azotimanducaceae; genus DATJGR01. Next base: position 1,545 of record CAYUMA010000832.1, read on the forward strand.
AGTCGCGCGGAATAGTGTGCATCGGCCGAGTACGCTTGCGGCGCAAATACAAACACCGATTCGACCGGCAATCCTTCGTCGAGACACATCAGGTGATACGCCTGATCGAGACGCGCGCGGCGCAATGTCGCGAGATCGCGCACGCCGATGAATACGAACTTGGGTCCGATCGCGACAATCTGCGCGGGCAGATCCGGCGCCAGATCTGCGCTGGCGAGACCCAACAGGCGCGCCGCGCGATCCGGCGCGAATCGATCGCCGAGGACAGGCTTCGGCGGCACCATCCACGCGATTCCACCCGCGCCGTCGAGACGGACCTCGACGTCCCCGACGCCGAGTTCGAGCACGAAGCTCGCGCGTTGCTGTCCCAACACCCACGCCGTGCCGATCGTCGGATGCCCGGCAAACGGCAGCTCGTTGCCGGGTGTAAAAATCCGTACCTTCGCGCGGGTCGCCGATTCGGCGACTACGAACGTCGTTTCCGAAAAGTTCATTTCGCGCGCGATCGTCTGCATCGAGTCGTCTGACAGGTTCGCACAGTCGCGCACGACCGCCAGCTGATTGCCGGCGTAGCGCGTTTCGGCGAACACATCGACTATATACAACCGCATCGCCTCAGCTCCGCGCGGCCCGGGTCAGCCGAGCCTGTCTACAATTTCCGGATCGTCTCGTTGACGATCGCGCCGCCACGGGTGATCACGCAACTCTTGATGATGTCGTCGGCGGGATCGAGTTTCAGCGACTTCGATTCCTTATCCCAGAACTCGTCCAACAGATTGACGATGTTGCTCGAGTACATTTCGCTTGCGTTGCGGCTGACGCGCGACGGCAGATTGCCGATCCCGACCACCAGTACGCCGTTGATTTCGATCACGGCGTCGAGCACCGAACCCTCGACGTTGCCGCCGGACTCCACCGCCATGTCGACGACGACACCACCCGGCCGCATCGCTTCAACCATGTCGCGCGTGACGATGCGCGGTGCCGGTCGCCCGAATACCTGCGCGGTCGTGATCACCACATCCGATTGCGCGATGACTTTTTTCATTCCGTCGCGCTGCAACTGCAGTTGCGCCGCCGTCAATTCGCGTGCGTATCCCTGCGCATCCTGGCCAGTCTCGCCGAGGTCGATCTGCACGAACTTCGCGCCGAGTGATTGCACCTGCTCGGCGACGACCGGACGCGTGTCGAACGCCTCGATACGCGCCCCGAGACGCTTCGCGGTTGCGATCGCCTGCAAGCCCGCGACGCCGGCACCGATCACGAACACCCGCGCGGGTTGAATCGTGCCGGCCGGCGTCATCATCATCGGCAGCATCTTCGGGCTATACGACGCCGCGAGAATCACGGTGACATACCCCGCCAGGTTCGCCTGCGACGACAGCGCGTCCATCTTCTGCGCACGCGTGCTGCGCGGAATCATCTCCATCGAGATACCCGTGATGCCCTTTGCGGCAAGGCTCGCGACCAGCGCTTTTTCGTTGAACGGATCGAGGAAACTGATGTGGATGACGCCGCTCTTCAACGCAGCGAGATCCGCGTCGGCCGGCTTGCGGACGCGCGTGACGATGTCGGCGCCCGCAACGGTCGCGTGCGCATCGGGCGCAACCGTGGCACCGGCGGTGCGATAGTCATCATCCGCGATGCGCGCACCGGCGCCTACGCCGGCTTGCACGGTCACGCTGAAGCCGAGACCCACCAGCTTCTTGATGCCGGCGGGGACGAGCGCCGCCCGCAACTCGCCGGGCCACGTTTCTTTTGGCACGCCAATGCGCATCCGCTGTCCCTCGTGTGTGTCTGAATCATGGCAGGTCGCGCCGCGGCCGCTCTTCACTCGATCGAATTCGATTGAGTCGCGCCACGCAAAGAGCGGGTTAGGCTAACGAAAGCGCTGAGGCAAGACAATCACGCGCACACACCGTCACTTGCACACCCGCGCCCGAAACCGATACGGTCTGCAACAGGGAGCTGTGGTTTGTAGTTCTGCTACCAATGTGTTCGAAGTACTAAACGGAGAAACTCATGTTCAGTCACGTCATGCTTGGGGTGAACGATCTCGAAAAGTCGAAGAAGTTCTACGACGCGGTGCTGGGTACCCTTGGCATCGGTCCGGGGCTTGCGAACGGGAACCGCTACTTCTATCGCAGCCCGACCGGCAATTTTGCGATCACGAAACCGCTCAACGGCAGGCCCGCGACGAACGGCAACGG
>CAYUMA010000833.1:0-3420 GCA_964445675.1 uncultured Pseudomonadales bacterium
ACTTCGGCGTGTTTCGCTCGGAACAACACATGCGCACGGGCATCGTGCAGCTCGCGGAACTGCGCCACCGAATCGCGCAGGCACATTTGACGGACAAGAGTCACGCATTCAACACCGCGCGGATGGAAGCACTCGAGCTCGACAATCTGCTCGAGGTCGCCGAAGCGACGGCGATCACCGCGGAGGCACGCCGCGAGAGTCGCGGCGCCCACGCGCGCGACGACTACCAGGAACGCGACGATGTCAATTGGTTGTGCCACTCGTTGTACGTGCCCCACAACAAAGCTGTCGGCAAACGCGCGGTGAATTTTGCGCCGCAGATCATGGAGCCGATGCAGCCGACCGTTCGCCAGTATTGAGCCTGTTATTGAGGAAGAGGGATGAAAGTCAGCGTCTACCGCTACAACCCCGAGACCGACGAGACTCCGCGGATGCAGGACTATGCGGTCGAGTTGCCGCCGGGCCGCGATCTGATGGTCCTCGACGTGATGGAGTTGCTGAAGACTCAGGATCCGTCGTTGACGTATCGGCGTTCGTGCCGCGAAGGTGTGTGCGGTTCGGATGGCGTCAACATGAACGGGAAGAACGGACTTGCGTGCATCACGCCGGTCTCGGAGGTCGCGAAAAAAGATACGCTGGTGCTGCGGCCGTTGCCGGGCCTGCCGGTGATTCGTGATCTCGTCATCGACATGGGCCAGTTCTATCGGCAGTACGAGAAGGTCCGCCCTTACCTCATCAACGACCAACCGGCCCCGGCGCGGGAACGGCTGCAGTCGCCAGCGGATCGCGCGAAGCTCGATGGTTTATACGAGTGCATCCTGTGCGCGTGCTGCTCGACCGCGTGCCCGTCGTTCTGGTGGAACCCGGATAAATTCATCGGCCCGGCGGGTCTGCTGCAGGCGTATCGATTTCTCGCTGACAGCCGCGATACGGCCACCGCGGAGCGCCTCGCGGAACTCGACGATCCGTTCAGCGTGTTCCGCTGCCGCGGCATCATGAACTGTGTCAGCGTCTGTCCGAAGGGACTCAATCCGACGCGGGCGATCGGCAAGATACGCTCGATGTTGCTGCAACAGGGCACGTAAGTGTCGGAATCCTTCCTCGAGCACATGCAAAAAACCTCGCATCTGGCGGGGGGCAACGTCGCGTACATCGAATCGTTATACGAGACGTATCTGGAAAGTCCGAACCTCGTGCCGGCGCAGTGGCGCACCTATTTCGAGAAGTTGCCCCGCGTCGAAGGCGTGATCGCGTCCGACGTGCCCCACAGCACGGTCATCCGCCATTTCGAGTTGATCGGCCGCAACCGGCATCGGGCCCGTCCCGCGTCGGTCACGACGGACGTCGCGAGCGACCACGAACGCAAACAGATGCGGGTGACCGAACTGATCGCGGCGTACCGCCACCGTGGCCACAAGCGCGCCACGATCGACCCGTTGGGAATGATGGAGCGTCCGCCGACTCCGGTGCTGGACCTCGCGTACCATCATCTATCGGCCGCTGACCTCGACACGATGTTCCAGACGGGATCGTTCTTCTACGGGGCGGAGAAGGCGACGCTGCGCGACATCGTTGCCGCACTCGAGCAGACGTATTGCGGCAGTGTCGGTGCGGAATACATGCACATCGTCGACGCGGCGGAGCAGCTGTGGGTGCAGCAACGCCTCGAGAGCGTGCGCTGTCATCCGGAATACGACGCCGACGTGAAGCGGATGATCGTCGAACGTCTCACCGCCGCGGAAGGATTGGAGCGCTTCCTGCAGAACAAGTTTCCCGGCACAAAGCGTTTTGGCCTCGAAGGCGGCGAGAGTTTGATCCCGATGCTGCATGAACTGGTGCAGCGCGCTGGATCACACGGCGTCGTCGAAATGGTCATCGCGATGGCGCATCGCGGGCGCCTCAACGTACTCGTCAACATTCTCGGCAAACACCCGCGCGAGTTGTTCGACGAATTCGAAGGCAAGTTGCCGGAGAACCAGGCGTCGGGCGACGTCAAGTATCACCAGGGATTTTCCTCGAACGTCATGACGCCCGGCGGCGAGATGCATCTGGCGCTCGCGTTCAATCCGTCGCACCTGGAAATCGTCGGCCCGGTCGCCGAGGGGTCGGTACGCGCGCGGCAGGATCGGCGCACCGATTACACCGGCGATCTTGTAGTGCCGGTTCTGATCCATGGCGACGCTGCGTTTTCCGGACAAGGCATCGTCATGGAGACGTTCCAGATGTCGCAGACCCGCGGGTTCAAAACCGGCGGCACGATCCACCTGATCATCAACAACCAGATCGGGTTCACGACCCATCGCCAGGACGACGCGCGCTCGACCGAATACTGCACCGAGGTTGCGCGCATGGTGCAGGCGCCGATATTCCACGTGAATGGCGACGATCCGGAAGAGGTGTTGTTCGTCACGCAGGTTGCCGTCGACTATCGGATGCAGTTTCGCAAGGACGTCGTCATCGATCTCGTCGGCTATCGGCGGCGCGGACACAACGAAGCCGAAGAACCGATGACGACACAACCGCTGATGTATCAGCGCATCCGCAAGCAGCCGACGACGCGAACGATTTACGCTGAAAAGCTCGTCGCCGACGGCGTGATCACGCAGGATGAATCCGACCAGATGGTGGAGACGTATCGCACGGCACTGGAATCCGGCGAGCACGTCGCACTGAGTCTGGTGGAAGATCCGAATACCGGGCTGTACGTCGACTGGACCCCGCACCTCGGCCACCACTGGACGACGCCGGCCGATACACAGTTTCCGCTCGCCGGGTTGCGCAAGCTCGCCACGCAAATGGAACAACTGCCGGACGGTTTTGTGCTGCATCCACAGGTGCAGCGACTCGTCGAGGACCGGCACAAGATGACGGCGGGGGCGCTGCCGCTCAACTGGGGATACGCCGAGACGATGGCGTATGCGACGCTGGTTGATGAGGGCCATCCGATCCGCCTGACGGGTCAGGACGTCGGCCGCGGCACGTTCGCGCATCGACACGCGATGCTGTTCAATCAGAAAGACGGTCGGCGCCACATTCCGATGAATCATCTGTCCGAAAAGACGCGGTTCGACATTTACGATTCGCTGTTGTCCGAAGCGGCGGTGCTCGCATTCGAGTACGGCTACGCAACGACGATGCCGAACGCGCTGGTGTTGTGGGAGGCCCAGTTCGGCGACTTCGCGAACGGCGCGCAGGTCGTCATCGATCAGTTCATTTCGAGCGGCGAACACAAGTGGGGTCGCTTGTGCGGCCTGGTCATGCTGCTGCCGCATGGTTATGAAGGCGCGGGCCCGGAACACTCGTCCGGTCGCATCGAGCGTTATCTGCAACTATCGGCGGAACACAACATCCAGGTCTGTTTGCCGACGACGCCGGCACAGATGTTCCACATGCTGCGCCGGCAGGTGAAACGGCCGTTGC
>CAYUMA010000834.1:0-4864 GCA_964445675.1 uncultured Pseudomonadales bacterium
GTTGGGATATTGGGCCGGACAAGAGGGCCACGAAAGACTCGTGGAACTCGCCGATCGGCCGCTGGTCTTGGATGATGCGGCGCTCGCGGGCGAGTTCGACGATGCGGTCGGCCAGTGTCTGCTCGGCATCGAGCGCGCCAACCGCCGGGTGTTGCTCGGAATCCTGAAGGAAGAAGGTTCGTCCGAGGCGCTGGCCCAGTATTGGCGACTCAAGCAGAAAGCGGACTAGGTCGGCAGGTGCCGGAGTCGCGTAGATTGAGACGGATGCACTTGAATCCGGCTAGTTGCAGCCCATTAATGCGGCTATACTTCCGCGCTTTTTTCGCCGCCGGCGCCGGCGCATCCCCGTACCAACCGTCTGTATCAACGTAGAGGTCCTATGAGCACTGATACCACGCAGCAGCAGTCCCGTTTGAAAGAGCTGATTGCCAAAGGTAAGGAGCAAGGATTCCTGACTTACGCGGAGGTCAACGATCACCTGCCGGACGACATCTCGGATCCGGATCAGATCGAAGACATCATCGGCATGATCAACGACATGGGCATCACCGTCTACGAGGTGGCCCCGGATGCCGATGATCTGCTGACGGGCGGTGAGAGCACCGCGGATGAGTTGGCCGCCGAGGAAGCCGCAGCCGCATTGGCCGCAGTCGAAACCGAAGCCGGCCGCACGACGGACCCGGTGCGCATGTACATGCGCGAGATGGGTACCGTCGAGTTGCTGACGCGCGCGGGCGAAATCGCAATCGCGAAGCGCATCGAAGAAGGCATTCGCGACGTGCTGACCGCGGTGTCGTATTTCCCCGGCACGGCGCAATACATCCTCGAGACGTATGCCGAGGTGACGAAGGAGGGGCGTCTGTACGACCTGCTCGTCGGCTATCTCGACCCGACGGACAACGTGCCGGAACCGACGCAAGTCGACCTCAGCATGCAGGCAGTCGAAAAAGAGGTCGGCGTCGAAGGGGAAGAAGAGGAAGAGGAAGAAAAAGGTCCCGACCCGATCGAGGCGAAACGTCGCTTCAATCAGTTGAAGCGCCAGTACGCGAAGACGATGAAGACGCTTGCGAAAGGTCGCGCCGGCGCCGCCGCTAAAAAAGACATGGAGCGCCTGGGCGAAGCGTTGTCCGTGTTCAAACTCGTGCCGCGTCACTATGACGAAATCGTCGAGATGCCGCGTGAAGCGCTCGCGCGTGTGCGGCGTCAGGAGCGCGCGGTGATGATCGCGTGTGTGCGGCGCGCACGGATGCCGCGCAAGATTTTTCTGAAGGAGTTCCAAGGCAACGAGATCAGCGTTGCCTGGTTGAACAAACACACCAAGGCGAAAAAAGACTACAGCGCGGCGCTCGAAGAGCAGCGCGATGAGATCGTTCGCGCGCAGAAGAAGCTGAAAGCGCTGACGGTGGAAACCGGGCTCACGGTTGGCGAAATCAAGGACATCAACCGACGCATGTCGCTTGGCGAAGCAAAAGCACGGCGCGCCAAAAAAGACATGGTCGAGGCGAACCTGCGCCTCGTGATTTCAATCGCGAAGAAGTACACGAATCGCGGCTTGCAGTTCCTGGACCTGATTCAGGAAGGCAACATCGGTTTGATGAAGGCCGTCGACAAGTTCGAGTACCGCCGGGGTTATAAATTCTCGACCTACGCGACGTGGTGGATCCGTCAGGCGATTACGCGTTCGATCGCCGACCAGGCGCGGACGATCCGGATCCCGGTTCACATGATCGAGACGATCAACAAACTCAATCGCGTTTCGCGGCAGATGCTGCAGGAAATGGGTCGTGAGCCGACGCCCGAAGAACTCGGCACGCGCATGGAGATGCCTGAAGACAAAGTGCGCAAGGTACTGAAAATCGCGAAAGAGCCGATCTCGATGGAAACCCCGATCGGTGACGACGAAGATTCGCATCTGGGCGACTTCATCGAGGACATCACGATCGGCTCGCCGATCGATCTCGCGACGGGCGAGGGGCTGCGCGAAGCGACGCGCGAAGTCCTTGCGGGGCTCACGGCGCGTGAAGCGAAGGTGCTGCGGATGCGTTTCGGCATCGACATGAATACCGACCACACCCTCGAAGAAGTGGGCAAGCAGTTCGATGTGACGCGCGAGCGGATCCGTCAGATCGAAGCGAAGGCGTTGCGCAAACTGCGTCACCCGAGCCGCTCGGAGCATCTGCGCAGCTTCCTCGACGAAACCAACTGATCCGATTTGTACAGGGCCCATAGCTCAGTTGGTTAGAGCAGTCGACTCATAATCGATTGGTCCCAGGTTCGAGCCCTGGTGGGCCCACCACTCCGGCACAACCCCGTCCCGCGCGCACTGCAGGCTGGCGCGGTTTGCCTGATACTCTTACGGTGGCATCCGCTATGGGGGCCGAAACGAAAATGATCGTGGATTCGCAGCGAAATGGCCGCGCGCCGGAGCGTCGTCGATGACGCCCGGTTCAGTCGCCGTGGTCGTCGTGAATTTCAACGGCGGGGCGTATATACACCGATGCCTGGCCGCGGTCGCCGCACAATCGCGGCAACCCGATCACGTCATCGTCGTCGACAACGCAAGCTGTGACGGCTCGCTCGCCGACGCGCAGCAGCAATTTCCGCAGTATCGGTTCGTCGCCAACCCGACGAATCTCGGGTTCGCGATCGCGAACAATCAGGCGCTCGAGTTGTGCGAGGAGATGGGTGTCGAGTACGTCGCATTGCTCAATCCCGATGCGTTCGCGGCGCCGCGATGGCTCGAGGTACTGCTCGCTGCCGCGGCGGAGGACCCGGGATACGGCTCCTGGGCGTCGTGTCTGCTGCGGGCGGACCTGCCGGGCGAGGTCGACGGACTCGGCGACGCGTATCACATCTCGGGCTCCGCGTGGCGGCGGCATCACGGCCAGCTGCTGAACGTGTCTGGCCTCGCCGACGAGGATGTCTTTTGTGCGTGTGCCGCCGCGGCGCTGTATCGGCTCGATGCCGTGCAGCGTGCCGGTGGTTTTGATCCGGACCTGTTCTGTTATCTCGAGGACGTCGATCTCGGTTTTCGTCTGCGGCTGCTCGGTTACGGTTGTCGACTCGTTGTCGGGGCACAGGTGGAGCACGTGGGCTCCGGTCTCACGGGCTATCGCTCGGCAACCGCGACCTACTACGGCCAACGCAACCTCGTCTGGGTCTTCGCCAAGAACATGCCGGCGAGCCTGTTGTGGTTCCTGCTGCCGGCTCACATTCTGTTGAATGCGATGATGATTCTGGTGTGTGCGGCGCGGGGCCAGTTGAGCGTGGTTCTACGCGCGAAGGTCGATGCGATCAGGGGCCTGAAATCACTGCCGGCGAAGCGCCGCGCCGTGCAATCCACCGCCACCGCGCCAACGAGCGCGATCTGGCGCATGCTCAGCAAATCGCTGGTGCATGGGAGCTGATGGTCGATGCGTTTATCGGCCAGCATCGTCACGTATCGCTCGAATATCGAGCTGTTCAAATCGCTGTCCGAGAGTCTGATCTGTGCCGTGCGGCGAGCGCGCTGCGAGTTACCCATCGTTGCTGACCTCGTCGTCGTCATCAACGACACGCGCGACGAAGATCGCGCCGCGATCGAGCACGCGGTCGACGCGCTGCGCAAAAGCGCGCCAGCGTACGTCTGTCTGCGCGTCGTCAAAGGCCACGGCAATGTGGGTTACGGCGCTGGCCAGAATCGTGCGCTCGCGACAGTGGCATCGGACTATCACTTGATCCTCAATCCCGACGTCTTCCTCGAGGAGGACGCGCTCCTCGAGGGTCTGCGGTATCTGCAGGAACACCCCGAGGTCGCGATGCTGGTGCCGCAGGGGTTTGATCCGCAGAACGAATATGCGCGGCTGTCGAAACGGCATCCGTCGCTGCTCGTGCTGCTGTTGCGGGCGCTCGCGGTGCGCAGTTCCGACGGCCTCTTGGGCCGCAGGGTTGCGCGGTATACCTATGGCGGTGAGTTGCCGTGCGACACGCCGAAGTCGGTCGCGCTCGCGAGCGGTTGTTTCATGCTGTGTCGCACCGACGTGTTGAAAAGGGTGAACGGGTTCGACGACCGCTACTTCCTTTACTTCGAAGATTACGACCTGTCGCTGCGCATGAAGAGTTACGGCGCGATCGTCGAGCTGCCGCAGGCTCGCATCACCCACTACGGCGGCCATACCGCGCGCAGGGACCTGCGCCGGATCGGCCATTTCGTGCGCTCGGGTGTGCGGTTTTTCAACCGCTACGGTTGGCGGATTGTCTGAGCGCGGTTGAGCAACGGAGCATTCTGGTAGATGACGTCCGTACTTCCAGTCATTCTCGCGGGCGGCGCCGGCACGCGGCTGTGGCCGCTGTCGCGCGAGCTGTACCCGAAGCAATTCCTCAAATTGACCAGCGACCTGACGATGCTGCAGGAGACGCTGCAACGTCTCGACGGTCTCGCCGCGGCGCCGCCATACGTGATCTGCAACGAAGAGCATCGCTTCATCGTCGCCGAACAGGGCCGCGCGGTCGGTGTCGCCTGGGGCGCGATCGTGCTGGAGCCGGCCGCGCGCAACACCGCCCCGGCGATTGCGCTGGCGGCGCTGCACGCCATGCGCAGCGGCGGCGATCCGACATTGCTGGTGCTCGCCGCGGACCATCACATTTCCGATCCGGGTGCGTTTCGCGCCGCGGTGGCGCAAGGCGCGGCGCTGGTCAGTGATGACCGGTTGCTGACGTTCGGCGTCGTGCCCGAGGTCCCCGAGACCGGTTACGGATATATCAAGGCGGGCGCCGCGGTCGCTGGCGGCGCGCACGCGATTGCGCAATTTGTCGAAAAACCCGATCTGGCCGCCGCCACGCAATACCTCGCTGCCGGCGGGTATTACTGGAACAGCGGCATGTT
>CAYUMA010000835.1:0-3924 GCA_964445675.1 uncultured Pseudomonadales bacterium
ACGCCGAATGGCAAGATCGATCGCCGCGCACTACCCGCGCCCGAGCGCTCGACCAAAGGCTATCGCACGCCGCGCACGCCCGGGGAGGAGATCTTGTGCGGCATCTTCGCGGAAGTGCTGAAGCTCGAGCGGGTCGGAATAGACGACGACTTTTTCGAACTCGGCGGACATTCGCTGCTCGCCACCCGCGTGGTCAGCCGTGTGCGCGCGACGCTTAACGTCGAGCTGGCGATCCGAACGCTGTTCGAGGCGTCGACCGTGGCGGAGCTCGCACCCCGTCTGCGCCGCGACGACACGGTACGCGCGCCCCTGCGCCCGCAGGATCGCCCGGGACGGCTTCCCTTGTCGTACGCGCAGCAGCGGCTATGGTTCCTCTACCGCATCGAAGGCGCGAATCCGGCGTACAACATACCGCTGGCCTTGCATCTCGAAGGACGCCTCGATGTCAAGGCGCTGGAACTCGCGCTGCGCGATGTCGTCGAACGCCATGAGAGTCTGCGTACGATCTTTCCGGAGGAAGACGGCGTGCCGTGCCAGAAAGTGCTTGCGAGCGAGGCGGCGTGCGTGCGCCTGATTCGAGACGGTGCGAGTCTCACGCAAGCCGCGACGGTCGCTTTCGAGTTGCGCGAAGAGATTCCCCTGCGCGCGTGGCTGTTTGCGCCGGCCACCGGCCGACACATCTTACTGCTCGTCGTCCATCACATCGCCGCTGACGGCTGGTCACTCGGGCCGCTCGCGCGCGATCTGGCCGAGGCGTACGCGGCGCGGCTGCACGGCGACGTTGCAGCGTGGCGGCCGTTGCCCGTGCAGTACGGCGACTACGCGATCTGGCAGCGGAAGTGGCTCGTCGACGCGATGCCGCGGCAGTTGGCGTTCTGGCGCGCGGCGATGGCCGGCGCGCCCGCGGAATTGCGCTTGCCGGCTGACCACCCGCGCCCGGCGGCGATGAGTTATCGCGGCAGCGGCGTGCCGATCCACGTCGACGCGGCGCTGCATCGCAGGCTGCATCAGCTCGCACGCGCGAACGGGGCGAGCTTGTTCATGGTCATGCAGGCCGCGTTGGCGGCATTGCTCTCGAAGCTCGGTGCCGGCGACGATATCCCGATCGGCACACCGATCGCGGGCCGGGGCGAGCGCGCGGCGGAAGAACTGATCGGACTCTTCATGAACACCCTCGTGTTGCGGACAGATGTCTCGGGCAATCCGAGCTTCCGCGAGCTGGTGCGACGCGCGCGCGCGTTCGCGCTCGACGCCTTCGAACAACAGGATCTGCCGTTCGAACAGCTGGTCGAGGCGCTCAAGCCGGAGCGTGTCCTCGGGCGCAACCCGCTGTTCCAGGTGATGCTCCTCTTCGAACAAACCGGCCACGCCGAGCTCTCGCTGCCGGGACTGGTGGTGAGCGGGGAACCGTACTCCGGAGGGTTCGCGCGCTTCGACCTGACGCTCGGGGTTCGCGAGCGGTTGGGCGCAGCCGGCGAGCCACTTGGCATCGACGCTGGCCTGGAGTACAGCGTCGACTTGTTCGAGCGCGCGACGGTGGAGTCGATCGCGACGCGTTTCGTGCGGCTCCTCGAAGCCGCGGCCGCGGATCCGGATGCCCCGCTGCACCGCCTCGACATCCTCGATGCGGCGGAACGCCGGACATTGCTCTGCGGCGCGGCGGGTCCGCGACCCGTCCTCGCGCGGCGCCCGAGCGTTCCAGAGCTCTTCGCGGCGCAGGTCGCACGCGCCCCCAACGCCAATGCCCTCGTCTTCGGCGATCAAGTACTGACTTACGCCGAGCTCAGTACACGAGCACACCGGCTTGCCCGTCATTTGATCGCTCACCGCATCGGCCCGGGGAGTCTGGTCGGCATCGCGCTCGAACGTTCCGTCGAAATGGTGGTCGCGCTGCTCGGTGTCCTCGAGGCAGGCGCCGCCTACCTGCCGCTCGACCCTGAGTACCCGAAAGCACGACGGGTCGACATGCTGTCCGACGCCGCACCGGCGTTTGTCATTACCCGCGACGTTGTGCGGGAGGCGACGGGATCGCGCGATGCGAGTGCCCACCGGCCGGACAGCAGCCACCCTGCATACGTCATCTATACGTCAGGATCGACGGGTCGCCCAAAAGGAGTCGTTATTCCGCATGGCGCGCTGTCCACGTTCATCGAAGCCATCGCGAAGCACGTCCCGTTTGCACCCGGCGATCGTCATCTCGCCGTGACCACGATCGGGTTCGACATCTCGATCCTCGAGATTCTCGTGCCGCTGTGCAGTGGCGCGGAAGTGTGGATCGCCGATCGCGACACGGCGCGCGATCCGCTGCGGCTTGCCGCGCTGCTGCGCGCCGCAAAGATCACGACGATGCAGGCAACACCGAGTCACTGGCACATGCTGGTCCAGGAAGCCCCGGACTGCCTCGCTGGCGTGCGCATTCTCACCGGCGGCGAAGCGCTGCCGCGCGATTTGGCGCGCGTACTTCATGAGCATGGCGCTCAGGTGTTGAATCTCTATGGTCCGACGGAAGCGACGATCTGGGCCAGTGTGAGTTCCGTGGGCCGTGCCGACTTTGCCCCGTCCGCTCCCGGTGTCGTGACCATCGGCCGGCCGCTCGCGAACTACCGGATGTACGTGCTGGACGCGACATTGGAGCCGGTGCCAGGCGGGGTGGTCGGTGAACTGTACGTCGCCGGGCCGGCGCTGGCGCAGGGCTATCTCAACCGGCCCGCGTTGACCGCCGAACGGTTCATTGCCGACCCGCACGGAGCGTCGGGCGAGCGCATGTATCGTACGGGCGATCTCGCGCGCTGGCGCGGTGATGGTGCGCTCGACTTCCTCGGCCGCGCCGATGAGCAGGTTAAGGTCCGCGGCTTCCGCATCGAGCCGGGCGAGATCGAAGCCCTCCTCAAGCGACACGAGACTGTCGCGGACGCGGTCGTCGTGGTACGCGACCAGGCATTGCTCGCATATGTTGTGCCGACGCCGGGGCTGGCCACCGATGTCGATGCGTTGCGTCGCGCGTTGGCGGAACGGCTCCCGGATTACATGATTCCGGCTGCGTTCATGACCCTCGAGCGGATGCCGGTGAAGGCCAACGGGAAGCTCGATCGGCACGCGCTGCCTGATCCTGCATGGACGACCGGCGCGTACCGCGAGCCGGGCACGCCGAACGAAGCGAAGATCCGGGACCTCTTCGCCGACGTGCTCGGGCTGGAGCGGGTCGGCGCGGACGACAATTTTTTTGCGATCGGCGGCCATTCGCTGCTCGCGACACGCCTGGCGTCACGCATACGGGACGAGTTCCAGGTTGACCTGCCGCTCAAGGCGATTTTTGAACGCCCGACGGTGGCTGGTGTCGCGGCAGTCCTCGGAGAAGTCGAAGATCTGACGCGGCAACTCGACCGGATGACACCGGAAGAGATCGATGCCCTGCTGCGGCAAGAGGAAAGGGCCTGAATGACAGTGACGGACAGCACCGCGACAAAGGAAAGACTGCGTTCCCTGCTTCTCAAAAAGAAGGGCATCGGGACCGCTTCCGTGCATCGTCTGGTCCGGCGCCCGGAGTCCGGGCCCGCGCCGCTGTCGTATGCGCAACGGCGTTTGTGGGTCATCGATCGGCTGGCGGGGGCGACCCCCGAATACAACATGCCGCAGGCATTGCGTTTGCGTGGTGTTCTGGACCGTGTGGCCCTGGAGCGCGCGGTCAATACGATCGTCGAGCGCCATGACAGCCTGCGCACGCACTTCGCCGACACGGACCGTGAACCGGTGCAGATCGTCGCGCCCGGGCTTTCGATCCCGATTCCGCTGCAGGACCTCTCCACTCTGGACGAACCGGCACGCCGGGAAGCGGTTGTCGCGGCGCTGTCTCGGGAGGCACAGGAGCCGTTCGATCTGCGACGCGGACCGTTACTGCGCGTACGGCTACTCAGGATCGCGGAC
>CAYUMA010000836.1:0-7804 GCA_964445675.1 uncultured Pseudomonadales bacterium
GAACACGAGGCTCGCGCTACCACTGCCCGATGCAAAGTTCGCGAAGCGCGTGACCCCCCCGACGGTCAGCCCAATCTGCGGCGTGCCCACGACCGTCGTCGCCTCACTCATCGTCACCGTCACCTGTGCGGTGTCGCCGACATTGAGCGTGTTGTTCTGCGCCCCGGTCGAACCAGTCAATGCCACACTGGCGATGCTCGGCAATGCGTCGTCGAGGTCGTTGATCGCGAGAGCGACTGCGCGTTCGGTGCTGTGAAGCGCTGCGTCGATGGCCACGACAGTGAAGTTGTAGTTGGCCTTCGTCTCGAAATCGGGGTTCGCAATAAGGCTGACCGCGCCGGTATTCGCGTTGATCGTGAAGGCCGCCGCGTCGCCGCCGGCCTTGAGGCTGTACGTCGTGTTGCCGGTGCTGATGTCGCCTGTGTCGGTGCTGGTGACCGTGTAGACGACCTGGCCTGGCCCGGTGTTTTCATTGAGCGGAGTTGCAGTCGCGCCGGAGGTGATCGTCGGCGCCACCTCATCGCGGTTGTTGATCACCAGGCTGACTGGCTGCTCACCGACGTTGCTTGCCGTATCGGTGGCGACGACGGTGAAGTTGTAGCTCGGCTTCGTCTCGAAATCGGGATTCGCAGTGAGGGTGACCGCACCGGTGTTCGCATTGATCGTGAAGGCTGCCGCGTCACTGCCGGCTTTGAGACTGTAGGTCAACGGCCCTGGCGCGGTGGCGACGCCTACGACGGTGTAGACCACACGCGCGCCACCACTGTTCTCGTCGATGGCCGGGGCCGTACCACCGGACGTGATGGTGACCGGGGTATCGGGCAGATTGTTGATCGCCAGGGAGACTGCCCGCTCGGTGCTGTTGCTGGCTGCATCGGTAGCCACGACCGTGAAGGTGTAGGCGGGCTTCGTTTCGAAATCGGGGTTGCCGGTAAGCGTGACCGCGCCGGTGTTAGGGTTGATCGTGAACGCCGCCGCGTCGCCGCCGGCTTTGAGGCTGTACGTGACACCCCCGCTGATATCACCAGTGTCCGTGCTGGTGACGGTGTAAACGACCTGACCCGCTCCGCTGTTTTCGTTGATCGCGGCGCCGGTGGCACCCGACGTGATGGTCGGTGCGACCTCGTCCCGGTTATTGATCGCCAGGGTCACCGCGCGCTCTGAGCTGTTGTTGGCCGCATCGGTGGCCGCCACGGTGAAGGTGTAGGTGGACTTGGTCTCGAAATTCGGGTTCCCGGTCAGCGTGACTGCGCCGGTGTTGGAATTGATGCTGAATGCGCCCGCATCGCCAACGGCCCGGAGGCTGTAGCTGATCGTCCCGGCGTCGGCGGTGGTCGTATAGATCACTTGGCCAGCGCCGCTGTTTTCCGCCGCTGTGGCGGTCGTGCCGGAGGTGATCGTTGGCGGAACGGTGTCCACGACGGGCGTTCCGCCGCCGCCCCCGCTGGAAGATCCCCCACCGCCACCGCCCGCGGCGGCAGCAAGGCCCAGCCCACCGGCAGCCACACCGACCCACAGCAACGGCGAACCGCCGCCGCTGCTGCCCGCAACCGCACCACCCGCGGCGGTCGCGCTGCCCGCACCGCCCTGCTCACTTGCTGCGGTCGCGGCCGCGGCCTTGCCGCCAGTCGGTTCGGCGGACCACACGACCTGCTCGCCCGCCGATGAACCCGCCAGCACCGGCGAGTTCGCGGTGAGCGGCGAGCCCGAGAAGGGGCCGGCACCACCCGCAATGTTTGTCGTCGGGTAGAAGGTCACGTCCGCGTTGGTATAAAAACCACGCAGCACCAACACCTCGTTCCCCTGCACCTCGACGACCAGATCCTCGCCGCGGCGTTGCGCCACGAGAGCGTCGGGCGCTTCGTAGTCCGCACGATCGACGAGCGTGTACGCGGCGTTAGGGACAACCGGAACGCCCTGCGTCGACATCTCGAGCGGGATCCACTCGATCGTGCCGTCGGCGAGGCGCCGGATCAAGACATACGAGGATCCAGCTGCACTACTCATTTGGCCCCGCTTCTTGTTCTGCGCTCGCGTTGATCGCTCGCTGCCGGTAGTTCACTTCTTCGCGCAGATTGATGACCAGCATGGGGTCGGCGCCAGCGTCCGCGGCGGCCTGCAGAGACAGGCGCGCGTCCTCGAGCGCGCCGCCGGCGAGCTGCGCCATGGCACGATTGATCAGGCCCTGGCGGACCGACTGCAGTCCGCTCCTGGCTTCCGCAGATGCGGGATCCAGCGCCAGAACCCTGTTGTAAAGCATGTACGCATTCGCCTCCACGGGTGTCATCAGTTGGCCCTGCGCCAGTGCTTGGTCTGCCGCAAACAGCGTACGAGCCAGATCCACAGTTTGGGGTTGAGTCGGCTCGCCGGGACCCTCCGGTTCCGCCGCGACAGTGACCGTCGGTTCGGTGACGATCGTCTGAGGAACTGCAACCGTCTCCTCGGCGGGAGCGGTCTGCACATTCGCAATCTCGGGAATCGACGGGCGCTCCACGCGCGGCTGTACGCTCTGCTGACTGGCCGGCACGGCCTGCGGTGTGGACTCCGGCAACGGCACGACGGGCGATGGCGCCAGCTTTTCGCGCCGCTCCGGTTCAGTCGCCGGCGGTTGCGCGGTGGCAAGCGGCACGCGTTGTGGCGGGAACGACGCGACCGACAGCCCCGGATCCGTGCCCGGGCCGGTGCTGTTGATGACGGCCGAAGGCTCATGCGCTGGCGGCGGCATCGGCGCGCTCTGCGGCGCGGGAACAGCGCTGGCCGTTGCGGTGCGTTCCGGCGCGCTGTCCTCGCGAAGCGCCGGATACAGCAAATACAGCAGCGCAAACGCACCGAGCCCAATCAACGCGCCCACGTAGGGACTGCGGATTTGCAGACGACGAGCGGCGGTCCGCCCGGTGCGCCGGGCGGCCGCACCGGCGCCAGCCATCTCCACCTTCGCCAGGGCCGGAAGCGACACCACTCGCGACCGCAGAGACGCGGTCATCCGCTTGAGCCGGGCGGTATTGGTCGTCCAGGTATTGCGAAGTCGAGTAAGACGCAAGGTGCGTGGTGGCGACCGGGGCGCAATCGGGGCGTCGGCGCGTTCGTGTAGCGGCGCTTCCGGCAACCGCTGGATTTGTATCTTCGCCGTGCTGCTTACGGGCAGATCCGGCAACCGCTCGATCTGGGGCTTCGCGATGTTGCCTACGGGCACATCGGGCAGCCGCTGGATCTGGGGCCGCGCGATGTCTTTGGCGGCCTGCACGGCACGGATTTCCACCGTCTCGTTCGCCTGCGCCCGATCGACGAAGTCGGTCACGAGCTGCAGGACGTGGTGAGGCAGCCGGATTTCGGGGCGGCGATCGCGTGCGAGACGCTCGCGCCTGCAACGCGTACCCCCGGCGAACTGAAGCTCGTGGTCGGCGGCCGCATTCAGCATCAGGTCGCCATCCTCTGAAATATCCAGTTCGAGCTGGGCGCAGGACGGATCAAAGCTCAGCTCGCCCGCCTCGGTTTCCCCCAAGGGCATGCCCGGACGCACGCGCAGCACCATCGCGCCGTCAAGGGCGATCAGGTACCACTGGCTTATGCCGCATATCAACGCAGTTGTCCTATCCCCGCCTATTTTTTTGGCGATTGTTCCATATGAGCCAAACCATCGCACTCAGACAACAACCCAACCCAATTGTGCCGGCGCATGGTCCGATCCCATTCTTGCAGGAAAATCTGCGGCGGGATGTGGCCGTTAGGTTCGGTTGTTTTGGCGTGTTGAACCACAAGTGTGCGTGACGTCATAGAGTCCCCCGCCGTGAACCGTTACCGTCAAATCCACGCAGTACTCCGGTCAAATGCATCGGACGGCGGCCCTGCACCGCCGCGAGACGCCTCGCACAAGGACGTTGGAACTCCCCAAGAGCCCCCGAATGGACGCGCTGGCAACACATCCTCGCCTCGATCACCCCCCCGCCACCTGGGTGACGTTCGTCACACTGGGTGTCGGCGCGGCGGTTGCGGTTCTGACGCGCGGTTCGGACGTTTCGGCGTCGCTGTTCCTGATCGCGATGCTCGTCGCGAGCCAGTCGAATCGCCGCAGTCTGATCATCGGCGCGGCGCTGTTCGCGACGGTCGCGCACCTGCTGCCGGCGATCGTGCGGTTCGAGCCGATGCACGCTTCACCGCCGCAAGTCGGCGTGAGTCAACTGGTCTGGGCGAGCCTGTACTGGCTCGCGGCGGCGCTGTTGCTCTGGATTCCACGCCAGCGCAGCCTCGGCATTAAGCAGGTACACGAAGCGTTCGCGCACGCCCCGGCGGCGATGGCGCTCGTCGACACGAGCGGCACGATCGTCCACGCGAACGGCGCCTTCATCAAACTGGTCGGGCCGCTCGACGAGGATTTGGTCGGCAGCAGTCTCGACCAATTGCTCGGCGCTGCGTTGTGGGACGAAATCCGCACGAAGCGCGATGAGCTTCTGTCACAACCCGATGCGCATATCCGTTTCGAACGCGAATTCATTCGTCCCGATGGGCGCAAACTCTGGGTATCCATTTACGCCCGCATGCTGCGCGATCCATCGGGCGCGGCGCGCTTTGCGGTGCTGCAGGTACTCGACCTCACCGAGCAGCGGCGCGCGCAGCACGCACTGATCGTCAGCGAGTCGCGCTTCCGCGGGATCATCGAAAACACCGGCGAAGTCACGCTGATCATCGACGGCGACGGCCGTATCAGCTACGCGAACCCGAAGGCCTACGACGTCCTCGGCGCGGCCGCAACGTCGCTGATCGGCGCCAAGCCGCTGCCGTTCATCGATTCGGTCGCCCGCAACGAATTCGGCCGCGCGCTCGCCCGCACCAACATCCGACCGCGCGAGACGTTCCGGTTGACCGACGTCCGCTTGCAGGATTCGGATGTTTTCCTCGACGTCCAGTTCACCGGACTCGGCGACGCACCCGGCATCTCCGGCACGGTGGTCGCCGCGCGCATCACCACCGATCAGGTCAAGGCGGAAAAGCAGCTGCGGCTGTCGGAATCGAAGCTGCAGACGATCTTTCATTCGAGCCCCGACGCGATCCTGATCATGCGCAGCGACGACAGCACCATCCTCGACTTCAACACCAGTTTTACGCGGCTGCTCGGCTACACGCGCGAGGAAGGCATCGGCTTGCCGGAGCCGGCGCTGAAAATCTGGGGCAATGAACTCGATCGCGAGCGGATCGAGGCCGAACTCGCAGCCGAACAGGAGTGCCTCGACTTCGAGACCGATCTCGTTGCGAAGAACGGCGAAGTGCTGCCGATCGAGATCTCGGTGCGCTACGTCGAGATCGATGGCGAGATCTGCGTCTTGTGCACGGGCCGCGACATCACGCAGCGCCGGCTCGCGGAGGCGGCGTTGAAGGAGAGCGAGGAGAAATTCGCCCGGATCTTCGCCGGCAGCCCCGACGGAATCGTCATCATCAGTCTCGTCGACAGTCGGATCGTCGACATCAACGACGCATTCGTCGTCGCGTCGGGGTTCAGCTACGAAGAACTCGTCGGCCATCGCGTCAGCGAATTGCCGATCTTCGACGACATCGCGGAGTTGAAGCGCTCGACCGAGATTCTTGCGCAGGCCGGCGGTCTGCAGAACTTCGATCTGACGTTTCGCACGAAGAGCGGCGAGCCCATTCCGGCACTGGTGTCGGCCACGATCGTCGAACTCGACGGCGAACGCAGCATCGTCTGCATCGCCAAAGACAACCGCGCCCAGCGCGACGCCGAAGGCAAACTGCGCGCGAGCGAAGAGCGTTTCCGCGGCGCATTCGAAAACGCGCCGATCGGCATGCTGCTCGCGGACAACGACGGCTATGTGTTCAAGGCCAACAACTTTGCGCTCGAGACGCTCGCGTACGCGGAGTCCGAGATCGTCGGCTGCCACATCAGCCGTCTCGTGCCGGCCAATGAGCGGCAGAGCCTCAAGGAGAGCTTCGATCGGCTGTTGCATCGCTCCGGCAACGTGTCGCGCTCGGAACGGCGCATGCTGTGCAAGGACAGCATCGAGATCTGGACCAACTTCCACGTCGTACTGCAACGCTCCGAGACCGGCGAACCGCTCTACTTCATCGTGCAGCTGGCCGACATCACCGAAATGAAGCGCAATGAGGAGCACATGCAACGCATGGCGTTCCACGACACGCTGACGGATCTGGCCAACCGCAGACTGTTCACGGATCGCCTCGAGCAAGCGATCGCGCACGCGTTGCGCACCGATGGCTGTGCCGCGCTGCTGTATCTGGATCTGGATGACTTCAAACGCGTCAACGACATGCTGGGCCACGAAGCAGGCGACCAACTGTTGCGCGAAGTCGCGCGCCGCTTGACGCACTGCGTGCGTGCGGAAGACACCGTTGCACGACCCGGCGGCGATGAGTTCACGATTCTGCTGTACGACATCTCGGCGCCCGGCGACGCGGGTATCGTCGCGGATAAGATCCTGGCGCGACTCGGCGCGCCGATGACGATCGCCGGTCAGCAGCTCGTGATCACGACCAGCATCGGCATCACGATCATCCCTAACGATTCGGAGCAGCCGAACATCCTGATGAAGAACGCCGACCTCGCCATGTATCGCGCGAAGGATCGCCACGGCAACAATTATCAGTACTTCGCCGAAGAGATGACCGCGAAGGCTCACAGCCGCCTACGCACCGAGAACGAACTGCGCGAAGCGCTCGAAGCGGGTCAGTTCGAGCTCTTCTATCAGCCCAAGGTGCGGCTCGCCGATCAGCGCATCACGGGCGTCGAGGCGTTGATCCGCTGGCATCACCCCGAGCAGGGCCTGGTGACGCCTGACAAATTCATTCACGTGGCCGAAGCCACTGGCATCATCGTCGGCATCGGCGCCTGGGTTATCGAACGCGGCTGCGTCGCCGCGCGCGATCTGGCCGCGCAGACGGGCGCACCGATCCAGGTGGCAGTGAACATTTCAGCGTGCCAGTTCCGCGACCCCAATCTCGTCAATACCGTGCGCCGCTGCATCCGCGAAGCGGGCATCGATCCGGCACAACTCGAACTCGAAATCACCGAGACGATGCTGACGGACGATCAGGAAGCCGCCACTTTCACGCTGGCGCGCCTGCACGAACTCGGCGTCAAGATCGCGATCGACGACTTCGGCACCGGGTATTCGAGTCTCGACAAACTGAAGCACTTTCCGATCGACACGATCAAGGTCGATCGGTCGTTCATCATGGACATTCCGGGTAATGCCGACGACATGGCGATCACCGCCGCTGTGATTTCGATGGCGCACCGGCTGAACCTCGTGGTCGTCGCCGAAGGGGTCGAGACGATCGAGCAGGTGAAGTTCCTGCGCGAACACGCGTGCGAGTACGGTCAGGGTTATTTTTTCGCGCGGCCGCTGCCGTTCGGCGAGGTCAAACGCTTCTTCGATCCGAACGTCGCGTTGATGCGCCAGCCGCGCAAACGACCACCCGTCTAACACTTTTTTCCTGCGAGTCAAATCGCTCACCGGCAGCCGAATCGAACCGGCTTGTGCGATCATGCGCGCTTGCAAAACTGGGATAGCGCATGCGCAGGTTACTTTTCGTCAGAGCGAGCATTTTCGGCGACGCCGGCCAATCGTCCCAGCTCTGCACCGCGTTCCTCGAGCGATTTGCGCAGACGAACCCTGATTCGGCGGTCGTCGTACGCGACGTGCAGAATCCGCCGCTGCCGCACCTCGACGCCGCAACGTTCGCTGCATTCGGCAAACCGGCCGACTCACTGACGAGCGCCGATCACGAGCGGCTCGCGCTATCCGAAGAGTTGATCGGCGAACTCGAAGCGGCG
>CAYUMA010000837.1:0-2394 GCA_964445675.1 uncultured Pseudomonadales bacterium
CAGTGTGCGTTGGTCACGACTCTGCGACTGGACCACCACGTCGTCGGCGCTGACGGCGACGCGCGCCAGGTAGTCATCGGGCCGATCCCGATAGTTGATCCAGCGCTGCGCGCGTGTCTGCAGATTGATCACGCCGAGATCGACCCGCGCGTTTGCCGCGCCGGCATACGGATAGCGCTGCGGGTGCGCGACGAGCTGATCCGCCGTGAACTCGTAGCGATGACTTACCGGAATCGCCGATGTATCGACGCGCGCGAACACGAGATGGCGGTCGTCGGGTGACCACCAATGTCCCTCGAAGCGGCACATCTCTTCCTGCGCGATGAACTCGGCGAGACCATTCGTCACGCACTCGGACGCGTCGTTGGTCTCGCGCACTTCGCGCTCCAACTCGAGATCATGGACATAGAGGTCGCCGTCACGGACGTAGCTCACGTACCGGCCAAGGCCTGAAACTGAGATATCCGTTTGGCGCGTCCCTTTGGGTGTGAGGGCACGGCGCAATCCGGATGCGACTACGACCACATAGACGGTGCCGTCGATCAGGCAGCAGATGCGTTTGCTGTCTGGCAACCATCTGTACGTCGATACCCCGGTGCTGAACTGGCGTCGCCGTTCGCGTTCGGCCAGTTCCGCGGCTGTAGGTGCTGCAGTCCCGTCTAACGCGCTCGCGTCGATCAGGCGACGCGCGATGTTTCCTGCGATGTCGTAGCAATACAGATCGAGGCGGTCGCGATCCTCGGGCGGATTGGCGACGTAAGCGACGTGCGCGCCGTCAGGTGAAAATCGAACCTGTATCGGCACGGAGCCGTTCAGCGCCGGACTGCTGAATAGCCGTTCTACGCTCAACCGGGTCACGGAGCCAAGGCCGACGCGAACGCGTCTCGAGTCAGATTGACGGGGCCGTTGCTTGCAATCAGAACATTGTCTTCGATGCGGATGCCGCCGCACGGCAGATAGTTCTCGACCGCGCGCCAGTTGACGAATCGACCACCCGGCTGCGCGCGTAGCTCATCGAGCAGCATCGGGATGAAGTAGAGGCCGGGCTCGATCGTGAACACCTGGTCGACCGCGACATCGCGCGTGAGCCGCAGCGCCGCATAGCGCTTTGGCGGCGGTCGCATGCCGCCGTCCGGCGAGACCATGTGTCCTGCCACGTCATGGGTTTGCAGCCCGATCAGGTGACCCAGCCCGTGCGGAATGAATGTATCGGTGATCTGCATTGCGAACGCATCCTCGCCGGTACAATTGACGAGCCCGGCTTCTGCCAACAGTTCGCCAATGGCGCGATGCATCCGCTCGTGTAACTCGAGGTAGTTCACGCCCGGTCTGATCGAATCGATCAACGCGCGCTGCCTCGAGTCGAGGCCGCCGATCAGCGCGGCAAAGTCAGCGCGCTCGGCGGCGGCGTAGGTTCGCGTGATATCGCTGGCGTAACCGCGGAAACGGCCGCCGGCGTCGATCAAAAAGCTGGCGCGCACCGCGGGTGGTTCGCGATCGTAGTGCTGATAGTGCAGCACGCCGGCGTGTTCGTTCTGCGCAACGATGTTGGAGTAGGGAAGGGCGCTCTCCGTCTGCTTCGATGCGAGCAGATACGCCTGATGGATCGCATATTCGCTGGCGCCGCCCTCGTAAGCCGCGCGCGCCGCAATGTGACCGTTCACGCCGATGCGCGTTGCTCGCCGCATGCAGTCGATTTCGAACGTGGTCTTTTGGGCGCGCCCGTAGTGAAGATGGTTCAGCAGTTGCTGCGGGTTCAGCTCGGCGACCGGAAGGTTCGTCGTGTGCCCGCTCGAATCGCCTATCAACGCGGCACGATTCTCGTGCTCGATCGCGCTGCACGCCGCATCTACCAGCGCATCGACGGATTCGAACACGTTGACGTCGATCGCGCCGGCGAGATCAGGTACCGCGGGCGGTGCGTGCCAGTAGTCGCGCTCCTGATGGAAAAACAGCGTCGGTGTACGGCCGGGTCGAATCAGCAGCAGCGCATTCTCGCAGCCGGCGCTGTCGAGCCACTGGCTGAAATGCGGATTCGCGCGGAACGGCGGCGCCTGATCGTCGAGGAAGTAATTCTGGCGCGCGCCCGCAGCGACCAGCGCTGCATCAAATCGATTTGCCGCAAGTGCTGCCTCCCAGCGTTGCTGGATCGTCGCTACATGCTGTGAATAGCCACCCATGGGTCGGGGATTCTAGCTTGGAGGCTGCGCGAATTCGCTACCGCGGGTAACCGCGTCCGCAGCGAATGACCTCCGTTTCGCGCTGCTGATATACAATCCCGCGCTCAGCCCACATTTTGCACGGAGGATTCATGCAGTCATTCGCCTATGCGGCGCCGGAGACGGTAGCCCAGGCGCTCGCGGTATTGGCGGAGCATCAGGGGGCCGGTCGGCG
>CAYUMA010000838.1:0-6524 GCA_964445675.1 uncultured Pseudomonadales bacterium
GAAGGCGCTGCTGCGCTCGAGCGTCTCGGCCTTCGCGTTGAACATGCTGTAACGCGTCGACATTTCTTTCGACCACCACGGCGTCAGCCACCAGCGCATCGGCACCGCTTCGAGGCGATCCGTCGTGCTTGTGCGAATGACGGGCAACGACAACGTCGGCGCCACGTTGTGCCGGTCCTCTACGCCCGGGTACGGCTGGCCGACCATGTCCATGAACAGCAGTGTCAGCGGACCCGAACTGACGTTCACGCGGCCGCACATCAGCGCTTCGCGATCGCGTCCACCGCGACCGCGTCCGCCGCGCTGAGTCGCCACGCCGCAGCGGCAACGTTGGCCTCGACCTGCGCGGCCGATGTCGCGCCCGCAATCACACTCGAGATCGACGGTTTCGTCAGCAGCCAGCCGAATGCGAGATCGAGCAGGCTGTGGTCGCGCTCCGCCGCAAACCTGGTCAACGCTTCGACGATCGTGAAGTTGCGGTCGTTCAACGCGCGCTCCGCGAGGCGGCCGACTGTTGCGAGACGCGTCCCCTGTGGCGGCGCTTCGTTGCGACGGTACTTGCCCGTCAGCATGCCGCTGGCGAGCGGAAAGAACGGCAACATCCCAAGACCGAAGCGCTCACAACTCGGCAGCACTTCTGTTTCGATCGCGCGCTCCAGCAGGCTGTAGTGATTCTGCGCGGCGACGAATCGAGCACCGCCGCTGGTGCGCGAGGTCCAGTCCGCATCGGCGATCTGCCAGCCCGCGAAGTTCGAACAGCCGATGTAGCGCACTTTGCCGGCGCGCACGAGATCGTCGAGCGCGCCGAGCGTCTCGTCGATCGGCGTATCCGGATCCGGCGCGTGCATCTGGTACAGGTCGATGTAGTCGGTGCGCAGGCGCCGCAGGCTCGCCTCGACCGCGCGGCAGACATAACGCCGCGAACCGCCGCGGTCGTACACCGTCATCCCCATCGGCATCGCGAATTTCGTCGCGATGACGACGCCGCTGCGGCGCGCGCCGAGCGCTTCGCCGAGTAGCACTTCGGACTGCTGGTTGCCGTAGACGTCGGCGGTGTCGAACAGCGTGATGCCGTGCGCGATCGCCGCGTCGACGACCGCCTGCGTCGCCGCGCGGTCGCAGCGGCCGCCGAAGTTGTTGCAGCCGAGGCCTACTGCCGAGACTTTGAGTCCGGAGTTGCCCAGTCGTCGAAACTCCATCGCTACCTCCGCGATCGTTTGCAGCGGTAAGCGTACCCGGTGCGGCCGGTCGCGGCACCGATCGCAGCTCGCGGTGACGCGACTAACTCGTGCCCAGCTCAAGCGCCACCGCCCCAGCGCGGAGCGGCGCGCCGATGGCGCGGAACAGCCGCTCGGCTTCGGCGAGCGCGCGGCGGCGTCCGGCGTCGTCGCCGAGCAGTTGCGCGAGCGCGGCGCGCTCCACTTCCATGAACGGTCGATACAGTTCCGCGCCGGTTTCGTCGATCAGCGCGCCCATCCGATCGAGCGCGCGTTCGACGTTTGCTCGCGCGCCGAGCCCGTCCGCACGGCGCAACACACGCGCCAGCACGAGTTGCGCGACGATTTCGATGAGCACGTTGCCGCGCTCGGCGGCGTCTGCGATCGCGCGCTCGATCAGCGCGCGTGCTGCGGGAACGTCGCCGAGTTCGAGGCGCACCTGCGCGAGCCACAACAGCGCGCGTTCGAGCCCGTACGCCGCGGCCCGCTCGAATGCTTCGGCCGCCTCGCGCCACTCGCCACGCATCAGGTGCAGCTGACCGCGCTGCAGCACCGTGAAGCGGACGTCGTTGGCGACGTCGGGCCGCTCGACGGCCGCGCAACGCGCGACCCAACGCTGCACAACTGATTCGTCGCCGCGCCAGAAACCAAGGTCCGCGAGGAACGCGAACCAGATGAGCGTCCGCGAACCTTCCTTCGTTGCGCGCTCGACCGCGTCATCGAGGTCGCGCTCCGCCTCGTCGAGGCGACCGAGCAAGAACCTGACCTGGCCGCGATTCCCCGCGAGGTACGTCGCGTTCGAAAAGCGACCCACGTAACCGTCCAGATCGTCGATGCCCTCGCGCGCGACCGACTCGGCTTCGCGCAGGTGCCCGCACTCGCGTAGCACGAGGATGCTGCGGAGCCGAACCACGCCCTGCGTGAGCGGATCCGACGATCGCGCCAGGGCGCGTGCTTCGTCGAGCGCTGCGAGCGCCGCGGCGGGGTCCACGCGCGTCCCCACGGCGTGATATCCCGCGAGCCGTGAGAGCAGCCGCGCCATCCGCGAGCGGTCACCGCCGCGCTCGAACAGCTCGCGCGCCTCGCGGCCGTATTCGAGGACCTCGACCGTCGGCGTCAGAACGATGACCGCGGCCGTAATCAGCTCCGCCCGCGCCGCGATGCCGAGATCGCGCGTTTCCTGCGTTTCCGTTAGCGCATCGCACAGCGCCCGCACCTCGCGCGCGTGGCGTTGGATATCGCGGTAGCTGGAGTTCTGCACCCATCCCGCGGCGCGCAGGTGCCAGCGCGCGGCCTCGATCGCGGCACCCGATTCCTGCCAGTGGTATGCGAGTTCCGCCGCACGCTCGTCGAGCCGTTCCGCGCTCGTCGTCGCCTCGAGCGCGCGTGCAACGTCGGCATGACGCGCCGCCCGCCGCGCCGACAGCTGCGTCTGCAGCGCCACGTCCTGCGTGAGCGGATGCTTGAACGCGTAGCGCAGCGCCGGATACAGCGAGCGTTCGACGATCAGCTCCGCCTGCACCAGCGATCGCAACGCCGGTGCGAGCTCGGCTTCAGGCACAGCGAGCGCGCGGGCGAGCAGCGCTGCCTCGAACTCGGTGCCGACGACCGCGGCGGTGTGCAGCACGCGCTTGTCGCGCTCGTCGAGCCGGTCGAGGCGCGCGGCCAGCACCGCCTGCACGTTCGCCGGCAACGTCAACGCCGCTACAGGCCGCGCCAACCGGTACGCGCCGCGCGTGCCGGCGAGCGTGCCGTCCTCGACCAGCGTCTGCACCAGTTCCTCGGCGAAGAACGGAATGCCGCCGGCGCGCTCGGCGATGCGCCTCGTCAATTCCGTCAGGGTCGCGTCGTCGCCGACGAGGCTGCGCACCAGCGCCGCGATCGCGTCGACGCCGAGCGGCTGCAACGGCAGCTGCTGATACTGCGAGCGCTGCATCCAGCCGGCGTGGAACTCCGGGCGGAAGTTCACCAGCAGCAGCGCGTGCGTGCCGTCGACCGCGTCCACCAGCGTCGCGACTGCGCGTTCACTCGCGTCGTCGAACCAGTGCAGGTCTTCGAGCAGCAGCAACGTCGGCGCGCGCGCCGCGCGGCCGCGAATCATCTGGCGCAATCCTTCGAGCACGATGCGTTCGCGATCCTCGGGCGACAGGCCACGCACCGGCCGCGCCGCATCCGGTACGCCGAGAAACTCGAACCACACCGGCAAGATGCGCTCGAAGCTCGCATCGAGCAGCACCAGCGCGCCGGCGATCTTCTGGCGCGCATCGGCGTCGCCGTCGCGTTCGCCGATGCCGAACAGCCGCCGCACGAACGCGAGCAGCGGCAAGTACGCCACCTGTTTGCCGTGCGGCACCGCCTGCGCCGTCTCCACCGTGAAGCCGCGGCCGCGCGCGCGTTCGGCGAGTTCGAAACACAGCCGGCTTTTGCCGGTGCCCGCCACCGCGACCACACCGACCACGCCACCGAGTCCGTTCGCGGCGCGCTCGAGCGCCGCGTCGAGCAACGCGATCTCCGACTCGCGGCCGACGAACTCGGAGAGGCCGCGGGCGCGCGATGCGTCGAACCGGGTCTGCAGCGAACCGACGGCGGTGAGTTCGTGTACGTGTACCGGGTCAGAGACGCCCTTCACGTGAGCGGCGCCGAGATCGCGCAGCGCAAAGTAACCCGAGACGATTCGCGCAGTCGCGTCTGCCAGCAGCACGGTGCCCGGCGCCGCGAGCTGCTCCATGCGCTGCGCGAGCCCGACCACCGGGCCTTGCGCAGTGTAGTCCATGCGCAGGTCGTCGCCGATGCGACCGACCACTACTTCACCCGAGTTGATCCCGATCCGCGTGCCGAACAGCAGCCCACGCGCCAGCCGCAGCTCATCGGCATATTCGCGCAGCGCGTCGCGCAGATGCAGAGCGGCATAACACGACCGTTGGGCGTGATCCTCGTGCGCGAGCGGCGCGCCGAACAGCGCCATGATGCCGTCGCCGGTGTACTGGTTCACCGTGCCTTCGAAACGGTGCACGCCGTCGGTGAGGATCGCGAAGAAACGATCGAGGATGCGGTGCCACTCTTCGGCGTCGACCGATTCGGCGAGTTCCATCGAACCTTTCACGTCGGCGAACAGCACGGTGACGTGCTTGCGTTCGCCTTCGAGCGCGGCGCGCGACTGGAGGATCCTGTCGGCGAGGTGCTTCGGCGTGTAGGCGCGCGGCGAACGTTCGGCCGCAGCGCGCGCTGGCGCTGCAGCCGTATGGCCCACCGCCGCGCCGCAGCCGGGACAGAACTTCGCAGCGTCGGGCAGCGTCACCCCGCACTGCGCGCAGTTTGCCGCGAGCGCCGCGCCGCAATGCATGCAGAAACGCGCGCCGGCGGGGCTTTCTTGGTGGCAGGCGGAGCAAGTGGTCATCCAGTCTTCACTCCATCGGTTCCGCTGCCGAACCACGCACTGCTCGCGCCCTACGGCTGCAGCCGCTCCGGCCGCCAGGCGGCGCCTTCGCCAGGGCGTTGCCAGACCACGCGATCATGCGCGCGGCCCGGCGACGCCACCCACAACTCCAACCGGTCGAGCACGATGCGATACCCGCCCCAATGGGCCGGGCGCGGCACGCTCTGCGTGCCGTCGATGCCGCCAAAACGTTCCGCTTCGGCGTCGATCTGCGCGAGCAGCGCCGCGCGCGAGCCGATCGGCTGGCTCTGACGACTGCCTCGAGCCGCGATCTGCGACAACCGCGGACGCGTCGACCAGTATGCGTCGGACTCGGCGTCACTGGTCGGCTCGACCCGCCCGGCCGCGCACATCTGACGGCCGAGCGGATCCCAGTACATCACCGCGCTGACGCGCGGATGCGCGCCGATCTGCCTGCCTTTGGCGCTGTCTCTGTTCGTGTAGAACACGAGTGCGCCGCGTGCGCCATCGAGCCCGCGGCACAGCACCGTGCGTGCACGCGGGTTGCCGCGTTCGTCGAGCGTGCCGACGATCATCGCATCGGGATTCAGCAGGCCGCTCGACTGTGCCTCGATCAGCCAGCGCAACAGGATCGCGAACGGATCGGCGGGCAGCGGGTCGGCCAGCGACGGATCGCGCGGCGCGTCCTCGAAGTTGCCATGCGAACTCACGGGGCGACGCCCTGCCAGTACGGCGCGCGCAGCGCCCGCTTGTTGATCTTGCCCATCGTGTTGCGACCGACCGATTCGACGAAGTCGACGCTACGCGGGCACTTGTAGTGCGACAGCCGCGCGCGGCACCAGTGCAGCCACTCGGCGGCATCGGGCGGCTGCGCCGGAGTCTTCAGCACGACCAGCGCCTTCAGCTCCTCACCCATTTCACGATGGGGCACGCCGATGCACGCGACGTCGGCGATCTCCGGATGCTGGATCAGCACCTGCTCCGCCTCGGCCGGATAGATGTTCGCGCCGCCCGAGACGACCATGTCGGAGAATCGGTCGGTGATGTAGACGTAGCCCGCTGCGTCCATGTAGCCGATCTCGCCGAGCGTGAACACGCCGGGCGCGACGTGCGCGGCTTTCGATTTCTCCGGATCGTTGTGATAGACGACGCCGCGGCCGGTCGCGTCCTTGAAGTACAGCCGGCCTTCGGTATTCGGCGGCAGTGCGTTGCCGTCGTCGTCGAGCACCAACGCCGTGAACGGCGGTATCGCGCGGCCGACCGAACCCGGATGTTGCAACCATTCCTCGGAATTGATCACGCACGTGGTGCCGACTTCGCTCGCGCCGTACGCGTCGAAGAACACCGGGCCCCACCACTCGATCATCGCGCGTTTGACGTCCACCGGACATTTCGCGCCGGTGTGGCCGACGTATTTCATCGACGCCACGTCGTAGCAGTCCTTGATTTCCTGCGGCAGCGTCAACAGCCGCACGAAGTGCGTCGGCACCATCACCGACGTTTCGGTCCGATATTCGTGGATCGCGCGCAACGTCTTTTCCGGATCGAAACGGCCGAGGATCACGCTCGGCACGCCGGCAGCCAGCAGTCGCGCGCCGGACAACGGCCCGGTGTGATACATCGGCCCGACGACGAGATGGGTGCCGAACTGAGCGAACGCGGTCTTCTTCATGTTCTCGACGTGTTCGGCGACGGTCGCGCCGCCCGCGAACATCGTCGGCGGCAGTTCGGTCCCCTTCGGTCGTCCGGTCGTGCCTGAGGTGTACAACAGATTCGGCCGCGGCGCGTGATCGCTCGGCGGTTCGGCACCGCCCGCGGCGGCGAGATAGTCGTCACACGCGATCAGGCGCGTGTGCGCGCCGCACCGGAATCCGACCACCTTGTGCACGCCGCTCTGGCGCGCCGCGGCG
>CAYUMA010000839.1:0-6098 GCA_964445675.1 uncultured Pseudomonadales bacterium
TTGACGCTCGACGCCCTGCGCACGATCGCGCGATTCGTGCCATCACCGCCGAGACTGACGACCGTATCGCAGCCGGCTGCGAGGTACGCGGCGATCGCGCGTTCGGTGTCGGCCGCGTCGTTCGAAAGCTCATGATCGACCACATGGACGCGCGCTTTCAGATCCATGTACTGCAGCGCCAGCGTCGCGATCCGAAACGGCTCGCGGCTGATGTAGATGTCGGTCACGCCGACCGCGTCGGCGCCGGCGGCGACACGCGCAACGATGTCGCGTTTCGCTTCATGCGTCATGTTCGTCGCGCGCGCCGCGAGGCGCCGTACGTCGCGCCCGGACATCGGATTCACGCAGATCGCGAGCCGGATGGGGTTCATGGATTCCAACTGGGAAGCCTGATTTGGTCGAGGGCTGCTAAGCTAGGGTCTTATCTCACCGTGAGGCAAGCGCATTGGCGATTCCGGCACGCGATAACAAAGCTTGTGCACACGTCGGCGCGACGGCACCGGGGCCGTATCCGTTCGCGGTCGAGATGGTGCTCGATGGCCAATCCGGTTTCACCGATGCGATCGTGCGTTGTCGACAATGCGGTCAAGCGTATCTGCTCGAAATGCTCGATTGGGCGGGCGTGCAGCTCGAGCGCCGACGCTTTCGCACGTCGCTGCTCGCTGACGCCGTGGTCGCGAAATATGCGCACAATCGCAGCCGTACGAGCTGCGACCTGACGCGCGCGTCGGCCGAATGGTATGCGGTGCAGACGCAAGCGCGGCTGACCGATCTCGAACTGACGCTCGACGTCGGCGCGGCGACGCTGATCGCTGCTCGGTGTGTGCCCGCTGGCACCGACATTCCGATGGCGCACTGGCGCGAGCGGCTCGGGCGCGCTAACCCTGCTTTTGGGTAAGGCGATCGAGCACCCTGACCGAATACCCGTACGCATGCCGCGCGTCGGCTGCGTGATCCTCGCGTTGCACCTCGCGCCATTGCGACTCATCGAAGTCAGGAAAGAACACGTCGCCTCGCATTTCGGTGTCGATCAGCGTGAAGTACAGGCGATCGGCTTGCGGCAGCGCGAGCGCATAGATTTCCGCGCCACCGATCACCATCGCCTCGCCGCCACCGCTGTCACGCGCGCGTTCGATCGCGTCGTCCAGCGTGCGCACCACAATGGCTCCGTTAGGCGCGAACGTCGGATCGCGCGACAACACGATGTTCGTGCGCTCACGCAGCGGCTTGCCCATCGACTCGAACTGTTTGCGCCCCATGATCACCGGCTTACCCAGCGTCGTGCGCATGAAGTAGCGCATCTCGTCGGGCAGACGCCACGGCAACGCGTTGTCGCGGCCGATCACGCGATTACGCGTCATCGCCCAGATCAGTGACAGACGCATGGACGACCCCGTCCTACGAACGAGGAACAAAAACGAACTTCGGAGCCATTCTTTGAGCCCGATGTTTCCAAAAGTGCTTCAACTCGTCGTCGGGCTTACTCGGGTCGTCACGCCATCCGATGATGTTTGCGTGCTCCGGAAACGGCCTGCCGTCCACATCGAACGTGAGTTGTTCCGCCAACACCGCTGAAGCCGCAGCAACGCCGTGCCCGATGCTCGGCTTTGGCGAATGAGCATCACAGTGCCGGGTCGCGATGGTCGAAACTTGCGGCGGGCTCAAATGGCTGGAACGACAGACCGAAGTCTCCAATCGGTCTCCCTTGACCTTGCGCGACGGCATGAGCCGATTTGGGTGAATACTCCACGGCGTCGTCGATCGAACGATTTCCTTCTCACGCACGAACCGACTTATCGATTCGTCCGGCCGCACGTTTTTCGTCAATCGCCGCGAAGGTCCTCTCCGCATATCTGACAACGTCTTGAAGAGACTCCTCCAGAGTCTCGCGATTCGACGCGTCAATTGATTGCCAGGCATGAACGGATCCTCTGTTGCCGAATTGGCCGGCGAAGTTGATCTTTCCGCGGCCTCCTATGCTCAAAGAGAACATTCGAGTCCCTTCGACGATCCAGCCGACGTCAATTTCACCGTCGGCTTCTGGTAAGACGTCAGGCATGGGTGACCCCTTCGGAAGGAGATCGAACAAGACGTCTAGGATCTGACCCGCGACACCTATGACCTCATCTGAGATCGCAACCGCGCCTTCGCCATCCCAGTTCGCAGTCGTACAGCCGACCCCAATGTCGCGCAACGCGGCGATCACACTGGGTCGCCAATCCGACGCGCTTTCCGCAAGATAGTTCCGGTATTGGTTCAAGGTGGCAACGTTAGCCCGCGTCGGCGCGCTCGCCGAGTCGTAATCACGGATTCGGCCCTGTCGAAAGACTCTTATCGCGAGTGCTTGGCTCATGCGTACAACTCTACCGCGCGTTGCGTGAGTGTTCCGAAGAAACTCCGGTTTTTCAGATGACGCAACCGTTCCAACGTCTCCCATAGGGTGTCGTCGGCCGGTTCAAGGTCCGCGATGCAAAATGCATCAACATCCAGAATGACGGGCGCTGGCCCGTCGCCAAGCATTCCTTCCAATGCCAACGTCAAAATCACTCGCGCCCCACTCGTGGCATCAATTAATTGGAAGCGTTGAAAAAAAGCCTCGACCCACTGCGGGGCTTCGTTCGGAACGTCGACCAACTTCTCGATGTAGTCCTGGTAGGAGGCCCCCGTGACCAACGGCAGCCGCAGGTTGTTGATATACCGAGTGGCGATTCGCGTCACGCGTATCGGCGTTGTCCGATCGCGATAGACACTCCAGAGGCGCTTCGTCTCAACGAGAAGACTTTCCCATGTCTCGTAAGGCGATAGACGACTCAAAGTAAACCCGGACACCTTGCACTGTGCGACGTACTTTTCGTCATGCGAATGCAAACGCAGACCGACTTCGGACGATTCTGCCCTGGTCTGGGGCGGCAGTGCGTCGGGCGCCCACTGGAACGCCAGCGTCTTTTCGACGATCGGACTCTTCAGGTAGTAACCAAAATCGACGTCGGTGAACGCGGCCTTCAGGCCCAGGTATGTGAAGCCTGTGTGCAGGGTCACCTGCACATCGATCAGTGCCTCCGTGATAGGCGCGTTCGCCAGATGACGAGGGCTAGTCATGACTGTCTGAGACATCCTCCACGGAGCATCCGTTCATGACAAAGGCAATACCAGGGGCGCGAGTCTGCCTCGACTGTGAGCCATTGTGCATTCGCTTGGATGCACGCCGGAAACAACCTCATCACCTCGTTCGCGACGACTTCGCCGAACGCGGCACGCGATCCACGCCGACTCACACTGCGATCGGCGCCTTGATGGCGGGATGGCTGCGATAGTCGCGCAGCGTGATGTCCTCGTATTTAAAACCGAGGATGTCGTGCACGTCCGGATTCAGTTCCGCCCGCGGCAACGGCAGCGGCGCGCGCGCGAGTTGTGCGTCCGCCTGCTCGAGGTGATTCATGTACAGGTGCGCATCGCCGAACGTGTGGATGAACTCGCCGGGCTTCAAGCCGGTGACCTGAGCGACCATCAACGTCAACAACGCGTAGGACGCAATATTGAACGGCACGCCGAGAAAAATGTCCGCGCTGCGCTGATACAGCTGGCACGACAGCTTCCCTTGCGACACGTAAAACTGAAACAGCGTGTGACACGGCGGCAGCGCCATCTGATCGACCTCGGCGACGTTCCACGCCGACACGATCAGCCTGCGTGAATCCGGTGTCTTCTTGATGGCGCTCACGACGCTGCTGATCTGATCGATCGTGCTGCCGTCGGGGCCTGGCCATGAACGCCACTGCGAGCCGTACACCGGACCGAGTTCGCCGTCTTCGTCTGCCCATTCGTCCCAGATGTGGACGTTGTGATCGTGCAGGTAGCGCACGTTCGTGCTGCCGGCGAGAAACCACAACAACTCGTGCACGATGCTCTTGAAGAAGACCTTCTTCGTCGTCACCAACGGAAAACCCGCTTCGAGATCGAAGCGCATCTGGTGCCCGAACACACTCAACGTGCCGGTGCCGGTGCGGTCGCCTTTCGCAACGCCGTGTTCGCGCACACGCCGCATCAGATCGAGGTATTGCTTCACGCGGATTTCCGGGACACGACCAGCAGGACGATACCAAAGAGCACCATCGGGATCGACAGCAACTGCCCCATCGTGAGCCAGTTCATTGCGATGAAACCGAGGTGCGCATCGGGCACGCGAAAAAACTCGGTTGCAAACCGCAGCGTGCCATAGCCGATCATGAAGACGCCCGATACCGCACCGATCGGACGCGGTTTCGACGAATAGAGCCACACGATCACGAACAACACAGCACCCTCCGTAAACGCCTGGTACAGCGGCGACGGATGGCGCGCGAATTCCTCCCAGACCCCGGTGCACAGCGGGTTCATCGCACGAATCGCATCTGCGTGGCACGGATAGATCATGCCGAGCGCCGAATCGGTCATACGTCCCGGCAGTTCCGTGTTCGCGAAGTTGCCGAGCCGACCGAATCCCAACCCCGGCGGCACCAACGGCACCACAAAGTCGCAGACCTGCAGGAACGTTCGCTTCGTTGTGCGCGCGAACCACGCGAGCGCCACCGCGACCCCCAGAAATCCGCCGTGGAACGACATGCCGCCGTCCCAGATGCGCAGCAGCCACACCGGGTCCGCGATGAATTGTTCGAACCCGTAGAAGAAGACATAGCCGACGCGACCACCGAGCACCGCCCCGAGCGCGCCGTAAAACACGACGTCGGAGACCTGCTGCTGCGTCCAGTCGTTGTGCATGCTGCGCGCGCGGCGGTTGCCGAGCCACCACGCGAGCACGAACCCCGTCAGGTACGCAAGGCCATACCAGCGGATCGCGATCGGACCGAGGCCGATGATGATGGGATCGATGTGGGGATAATGCATCGCGCCATGCTACGTCGCGCTAGACTAAAAGTCCCTTTCCTTCCACGCTTTGCACATGTGCCTGATCTTATTCGCCTACCGCGTGCGCGCGGATGCGCCGCTGATCGTCGCCGCGAATCGCGACGAATTTCACGGGCGCCCGGCGGCGCTTGCGCAGCGCTGGACCGATGCGCCAACGGTTCTCGCCGGCCGCGATCTCACCGCCGGCGGCACGTGGCTCGGTGTCTCGGCGAGCGGTCGCTTCGCCGCGGTCACGAATTTCTCGGAAACCCCGGAAGGTCCGCTGCCGCCCGGCACCCGGGGTGACCTCACGGCCAACTTCCTGCGCGCGGATACCAACGCGCGTGCGTACGCCGATGCAATCGACGCCGATCGTTACCGCGGTTTCAGCCTGCTGTTGTGGGACGGCACCGACCTCGTCTACACATCGAACCGCAACGCACACGCGCGGGTGCTGCCGCCCGGCATCCACGGCCTCGCGAATACACACCTCGACGGCACGACGTGGCCGAAAGTCATCACGGGCAAAGAGAAGCTGAACGATCTCGTCCGCGGCGACTATTCCGCCGACGACCTGCTGCAGCTGCTCGCCGACGAACGCGTGCCGAGCGACGAACTGCTGCCCAACCGCGGCAACGACATCGAATTCGAACGCCGCGTCGCGCCGGTGTTCATTCGTGGCGACGAGTACGGCACTCGGGCGAGTTCCGTCGTGACAATCACGCCGACGCACATCCGGTTCACGGAGCAGACCTTCGGTCCGCGCGGCGTACCGCTGCAACGCGTCGACGAAATACTGCCGCTGCGTTAGACGACCAGCGTGTCCTCATAACTCGGCACGACACGCCCGAGCCCCGCGTCGATCAGCGCTTCGCGCATGAACTCTTCGATTTCTTCGGCCTGACTCATCCGCAACACGCTGACGAGCCAGCGGCGCGCCTGCATCATCGAGATGTTGCGGATCACCCACTTCACGCGCGGCAGATTGGTCGAGCTCATCGACAGCACGTCGTATCCCATCGCGAGGCACAACACCGCGCCGGCCGGCGTGCCGGCGAGTTCACCGCAGATGCCGACCGACGTGTTTTCACTGTGCGCAGCGGTCGCGACATCGCGCAGCGCCTGCAGCACCGCCGGATGCAGATCGCGATATAACGACGCGACGCGCGGATTGTTGCGATCCACCGCGAGCATGTATTGCGTCAGGTCATTCG
>CAYUMA010000840.1:0-3890 GCA_964445675.1 uncultured Pseudomonadales bacterium
GCTGCGACGCCTTCACGCTCACCTCGAACCCGGTGGCACGCTCGTGCTGGACTACAACCTGCCAAACCACGAAATGGCCAGAAGCTGGTCCTGGTGGGTCGAGAAGCCAGAGTTGCCGCGCCCGTGGTCGACGCGCAGCGACCGACGCCGCGCCGCCGACGGCACCGAACTCGAATGGAGCACACGGACGCTCGCGTTCGATCCGCTCGCGCAAACGACGACGCTCGAGATGCGCGCGCGCCACTATGTCGACGGCGTCGAGGTGGCGACCGAAACGAACGCAATCGACATCTGCATCTACTTCAAAGGTGAGATCGAACTGATGCTCGAGATGGCGGGTTTTCGCGACGTCGTCGTGTCGAGCATGTCGGGGGATCGTCCGCCGCAGCCCTGGGACGACGAGCGGATCCTGTTTCGCGCTACGGCGTAAGCGGCCACCGCGCCATCCGCCTCATTGCACGATCTTCACCAGCTGTCCCGCCTTGATCTCCCCGCCGCCGTAGACCCCGTTCAACAGCCGCAATTGCTGCTCGGCGTTGCCAGGCAGCGGCGAGGTTCGCGCCAGTTCCGCGAAGCCGCCGCGCGGCAGCGGCACCGATTTCAGCGTCCATGGCCGCGCGGCGGCGCGATCCTCGCCAGTCAGCGCGCGAAACGACGACTCCGCTGCCCGCATCTGGCGCTGCGCCCGCTGCAGTGACTGCTGATCCTTGGCCGCGTAGACGATCGCATAGACGCGGTTATCCGGGCCATTGACGAGCGTCAGCTCGACCGACCGCGCTTGGCCCTGTTCGTTTGTCCGCGTACCGATGAAGTGTGTCGCTGACAGTCCATTGAAGGTGCGCCGCTCGATGCTGCCCGTATCCGGCCTGACTGTATTGCGGATGATCTCCTCGTGGTTGCTCCCGGCTTCTGGCGGCACTGCCTGGAAGAGCAGCGCCGCGTTGCCCTCGCCGTTCACGATCACCACGGCCTCGGGTGAGTTTTGAATCTTCCAACCCTGCGGCGCCGTCAGCGCGAAACCGAGGGACTCGTGATAGAAGTTCTGACCCCGCGTGACGCCCTGGTTGCGGCTCTCGCCGAACGTCATACCGTTGACGATCTCGAGGTAGCCGGCGCGCCCTTCGTCGCTGAAGTCGGCGTTGGCCTCGTATTCGCTGGCGATTTGCGTGATGTCGCGCAGCCGCTGCTCGCTGGTCGGGTGCGATGCGAGCCAGTCCGACCCGGTTTGTGGGGTGCGGCCTTCGGCGCGCGTCTGTTCAGCCGCAAAGCGTTCCTGACTTTCGAGCAGCTTGATGACGTCGACCATGTTGCGCGGATCGAAATTGACGCCGGCCAGGTATGCGGCGCCGAGCGTGTCGGCCTGCGACTCCTGCGCGCGGCTGTACTTCGCGACATAGCCGGCCGCTACGCCCTGCGATGCTTGGGACGCAGCTTGCGCGGCGCCGGGGACCCCACCGCTTTCGAGCACCGCGCCGAGGATGGTCGCCGCCAATACACCGATGCCCGCGGCCTGCTGGCGCGTCGCGCGTTGCGAACCGTGCCGCGCCGTCACGTGGCCGATCTCATGGCCGGTGACGCCCGCGAGGTCGGCTTCGCTGTCCATGTACGCCATGATGCCGCGCGTGATGTAGACGTAGCCGCCGGGCAGCGCAAACGCATTGATTTCCGGGCTGTCGAGCACGGTGAAGTGCCATTCGAGCGCAGGGCGATGCGAGGCCTTGGCCAGGCGTTGGCCAAGATCGTTGACGTAAGCCTGCAGCTGCGGATCGTCATACGCGCCGTACATCGCGAGCACTTGCGGGTGCGCTTTAGCGCCCGCGGCGATCTCGCTCTGCTCGTCCATGACGGTGCGCTCGGACTCGCCGGTCACCGGGTTCACGACGGTGGCGCAACCGACGAGCAGTACGGCAATGGCCAGACAAGCAGCAACTCGAAGTTCGCGCATGGACGCTCCAAAAGATCAGATTAGCGCGATCTGCACGCGGGACGCTGTCAGTGGACGCCGTCAATGCGTCCCTTGTGGGCGAACTCGCGCAGCAGACGTACCGTGACGTCCGGCGCCTCCATCGGCATCAGATGTCCCACCGCGGGCGCGATCAGCTTGCTCAGAGGCAACAGCGTTCTGAGATGTTCGAACGCCTGCGGCGGAAGCATTCCGTTGGCCGCGCGAACCAGCAATACCGGCACCTCGATCGCGGCTGCCGCCGCGTAGATGTCGAGATCGCCGCTGTTCGCGAAGACCGTCGCTTCAACCTCGGGCTGACACTTGAGCTCAACCGTGCCGTCGGCGCGATCGCGAAAACCTTCTTGTAGATACAGATCGAACGCGCGCGGTTGCCACTTCGCGAACATCGGTTTACTCGCCCACGCCGACCGGGCGGCGTCGCGCGACGGCCAGATCGCCGTGCGGCGCCGCGCCTGCGCCGCGATCTGCGGCCGCGGATCGATGATGCCGCCGGTCGGATCGAGCCGCGCCCGCAGCGCCGGATCCGGATGGATCGGCGGATCCAGCATCGCGATGCGTTCGAAGAGTCCCGGACTCGTCGCTTCGGCGACCGCTGTGACGATGCCGCCGAACGAACTGCCGATGCCGTATGCGATGCGCGCGTGGCCGGTCTGCGCGAGTAACGCGCGCGCGACGCCCACGAGATCCGTGACGAATGCGTCCATCGGATATCCATCCGGCGCGGCCGGCACCGACGAATCGCCATGGCCGCGAGCGTCGATCGCAACCACCCGATAGTCGGTCGCGAGCAACTCCGCAACGAGCGTCCACGTCGCTGCGCACATGCCGTTAGCGTGATGCAGCAGCGCGAGCGGTCCATCGCCGCCCCAGTCCCACGCGGCTATTTCGATCGGCGGATGAGCGTCGACGAGGAAGCGCCGCTGGCGGGCCGGCATCATGTCGCGTTCTCCGAAGTGCTCTGCATGGATCGACTCATCCCGCGCCTACCTCGCGGCCCTCTGATCAATAGAAACTCTTGACTTTCAAACCCAGCGCGCGTGCCGCGCTGGCCATCGTTCTATCTGCTGTCGCCAGTTCCGAAACCTCGAGCCCTCGCGCAATCGCGAGGTGCAGTGCGTCGAGCGTCCGCAGTGGGATTCGGCGCAGCGAGTCGATGAGGTCGACGGCGTCTGTGTAGCACTGCTCTGCGACCGGGTGGATTCGAAGGAAGCCATTTCGTGCGTCCTGATCGAATGCAGCGGCGACCTTGGATGCCACCGTGCGCTCGATGTCGCCCGCGCGCCGCCGCCTCCCCACCAGGCATCTCAATTCGACGACCGTCAGGCGACTGATCTCGCCGACGCCGAGCAATCGAATGTACTCGTCGAACTCCTCAGAGAACGGTTCGTTCAGGTACCACTTCGCGAGCGCGCTCGTGTCGAGATAGGGTCCCATCACCGCTCGTCGCGTTCGGCACGAACGAGTTTTTCACTCCCGACCGACAGACGCCGCATCGTGCCGCGTAGTGCGGCGTGCGACGGCGGAGACTTCGCGCTCACGATGGGCAGGAGCCGCGCAATTGGCTTGCCTCGGCGTGTGATCAAAACTTCGCCTTCGCGCTGCACCAATTCGTCGATCTGCGTCAGTGCCTTCCTGACCTCCCGAATGCTGAGCTTTTTCATCGATACCGGCTATGTGGCACCAAAGCCGGTATTGTGCCACATGAACCGGACTGCGCACATGGATCCAACGTCGACCGGTATCGCAATGCCACGGCCGCGCACGCTGACTTCATAGAAGATGCCAGTAGTGTCCGGTTAAAGGTTGATCAGAGTTATGCAAGCCGCTGATTGTTCGACGCAAAAAGTCATTTTTGGCGTGTCTCCGATTTGAACGCAAAAGTGCGCGAACCTGTCGCCTTCTCAGTCCCAGGGTACGCGCATGC
>CAYUMA010000841.1:0-5747 GCA_964445675.1 uncultured Pseudomonadales bacterium
CGGCAACAGCGTCAACCACGCGCGCGCGACATCGGCGGTCGTGACAGACATGCCGTGACGTTCGAGCAGCCACAGCGCGAGCGCGCTGTAGTTGATGTCGTCGTCGGGTTCGCTGCGCGTGATGTGGCCGCGACAACACACGCGCTGCACCCCCGCGCCGCTGCGGTAACCGATGTAGTCGCGCAACGGCCACGAATCGACGCTCCTCAGATAATCCGTCAGCGCCGTGTGTCCGGCGCGCATCGACAGCAGCTCCACCGGCTTGCCGAGCTGGCAGCCGCTGATGCGACCTTGCCAGGCATTGCGGATGCGTGCGGCGAGCGGCTGCGGCATAGCTGACGTTCAGGCCAAGGCCTTGTACATCGCCCGCAGCAGCGTGTGCGCGCGGTCGTCGCCGACGGTGCCTTGGCCCATCCGATTCATGACGTAGGCGAGCGTGAAGCCGGCGTCGACGTCGTTGACGACGAGCGAGCCGCCCCAGCCACCCCAATAACACACGCGCGCATTCGGACTGATCGAATTGCGCGGTGAGTTGAGACCGTAACCGACGCCGAACGTGACGCCGATACCGAGCACGAGGTCGCGGCCCGCCGCTTGCACATCGAAAATCCGATCGATGGTTTTTTGCGGCAGCAAAGTGACGCCGCGCAACACGCCGCCGTGCGATACGGCGGCTTGCGCGAGCGCGACACTGCGCGCGTTGCCGTGGCCGCCGGCCGCGGGAATCTCGGCGCGGCGCCACGGGATCTCCCGCGATTGTTCCGCTAGGAGGCGCGGGTTCGCGGCGCGATACGGAATCGAATCGCGGTTCGGGGCGCGCGCGCCGTCGATACGGGGCGGCATCGGTACCGGCGGCGGCGGAATGACCCGTGCAACGCGACTGTCGTGTTCGGCGGCGAGCCCGATGTGGAAGTCGGCGCCGACCGGGCGCGCGATTTCTTCGGCAAAGAAACGACCGACGGAGCGACCATCGACGCGCCGCACGACTTCGCCGACGAGGTTGCCCTGCGTGACGCCGTGGTAACCGGACTTCGAGCCCGGCTCCCACCACGTCGCCTGTTCAGCCAGCAGATTGGTGACGTAATTCCAGTCGTAAAGATCGGTCGCTTCGATCCGCTTCTCCCAGCCCGGCAGACCGGCGGTATGTGACAACAGGTGGCGCACCAGCACATTAGCCTTGCCGTTGCGCTCGAACTCCGGCCAATACTTCGCAACCGGCGCGTCGACGTCGACTAAGCCACGGCCCGCGAGCACGAGCAGCGCCAGGCAGCTCATCGTCTTCGTCGTCGAGAACACATTGATGATCGTGTCGCGCTGCCATGGCGTCGTCCGCGCGCGGTCGAGGTGACCGCCCCAGAGGTCGACGACCAGTTCGCCGTCCTTGACCACCGCAACCGACGCACCCACGTCGCCGTTGTCGGCGAAGTTCGCGGCGAAGGCGTCTTTTACCGCTGCAAATTTGTCGAAGCACGTGCCGCTGATGTCGACCGCCATGGCTTTTCTTTGATCCGTTTTCGATGCGGGAATCGCAGCCTGCCACAGGTTCAACGTCGTGGCGATCCCTCGAGAATCTCTACCACCGCGGCTGGCCAGGCTCGTTGGCGCTTCCCTTTCGCCCGCTGTCCCCGCAGACTGCTGCGCGCTACTGCTTACTCACCCGAAGGAAACCCGGACATGAAACATCTGCTCGCCGCGTGCGTCTTCTCGCTGGGTCTGATCGCCGCCGCGAATGCGGCGACGACGGAAGCCGAACTCATCACCCCGATCCATCAGTTCGTCGACGCCTTCAACAAAGGTGACATGGCTGCTGCCGAGGCCACGCACGTGGCGACCGGTGTCGTCATCATCGACGAACCCGCGCCGCATCTCTGGCAAGGACCGGGCGCGTTCAAGGCGTGGATCAACGACCTGACCGCGCACGACAAAGCGCACGGCTGGACGGAGCAACATATGACGTTCGGCAAAGTGATCCGCGCCGAATCTACCGGCGATCGAGGGTACGTTGTCATCCAGCCTTCTTATACGTTCAAGCAGAACGGCGAAGCGATGAACGAGGATCCGACGTTCTGGACGTTCGCGCTGCAAAAGACCGCCGCCGGCTGGCGCATCAACGGCTGGTCGTGGGGCGGATCGACACCGCACAAGATGTAGGAACAGTCAGGGCGCGATGAGCTTCAGCCCTGGGGAAGTAGGTGCGATGACGCGTGCCGCCGCGTCCTCGTCAGCACCGCAACACGACCGGGAGATCCGACAGCAGACGATCGGCGCTGAGCAGGCGCAACGTTTCGGCGTCGCACTGTGCCAGCAGCAACCGGTCGAACGGGTCCGAATGCGGGATGTTGACGCGCTCGATCGCCGCGGCGTGGCGGATCGTCACGTCGAGCGTCTGGAACCCGGCCGCGTCGATAGCCGCTTCGAGGCGCGCGAGCGGGAAGCCGAGCCGGTACTTGCCGAGTACGGTCTTGATCGCGATCTCCCAGACGCTCGCGCTGCTTGCCCAGCATTCGTTGTCCGGATCGGCGAGCACGTTGCGTGCTCGCGCCGTGAGCAACGGGCTGTCGGCGAGTGCCCACAACAGCACGTGCGTGTCGGCGAGCACCCTCACGGCAGTTCCGGAGCGGACAGAAACGCGGCCAGTTCGTCCTCGGACAACGGCTTGACGATGTCGCGCATCAGTTTGGCCGGCACCTTGCCCTTCA
This sequence comes from uncultured Pseudomonadales bacterium, assembly GCA_964445675.1. GTDB lineage: Bacteria > Pseudomonadota > Gammaproteobacteria > Pseudomonadales > Azotimanducaceae > DATJGR01. The sequence continues at coordinate 2,700 of CAYUMA010000841.1, forward strand.
GCACGCCGAGCCGAATCCCGCGCGGTTTCTGAATCCGCACCAGCTCGGCGATCGGTCGGCCGGCGCGCGCGAGCACGACGCGTTCGCCGTCCTCGACGGCCTGCACGAGTTGCGACAACGTGGTCTTGGCTTCGTGAATGTTGACTTTGCGCATCCGAATGACTGCCTAGCTAACCTAGCTAATCGTAGATCTGCAGCCGCGGCGACGCAATGCGAGGGTTGGCATTCGATCGGTGCGACTTCGCCGATACCGTGACGCTCGGGTGATCGTCGATCGAACCGCGACCGGCTCGCCGGGATCATGACAACCCCGTTCCCGAGTCTCGAGTCGCCGTCGCCCCCGCGCGCTGTCGCGAATTCCGTCGCCGGAGCTAAACTCCCGGCCATGCCGATCGCGTGCTCTACCTGCAGTCACGACAATCCGGACGCCGCCCGGTTCTGCAACGGCTGCGGTGCGCCGCTCGCGCCGCGCTGTCCGAAGTGCGGTACCGACAATCCGGCCGGTGCGCGCTTCTGCAACGCGTGCGGAACGCCGCTGCCAGCCGCCGCCGCGACGCCGGCGCCCCGCACGTACACGCCGAAGCACCTCGCCGACAAGATCCTCGCGTCGAAGGCGGCGCTCGAAGGCGAACGCAAACAGGTCACGGTGCTGTTCGCCGACGTGAAGTCGTCGACGCAGCTCGCCGGACGGATCGATCCCGAGGAATGGCACGGCATCCTCGACCGCTTCTTCTCCATTCTCACGGACGGCGTTCATCGCTTCGAAGGCACGGTGAACCAGTACACCGGCGACGGCATCATGGCGCTGTTCGGCGCGCCGATCGCGCACGAGGATCACGCCCAACGGGCGTGTTTTGCCGCGCTGCATCTGCGCGATCGGCTGCGGGAGTTCGCGCAGGACCTGCGCCGCGAACGAGCGCTCGATCTGCAGACGCGGATCGGACTCAATTCCGGCGAAGTGGTCGTCGGCCGCATCGGCGACGACCTGCGCATGGACTACACGGCGCAGGGTCAGGTGGTCGCGCTCGCGCAACGCATGGAGCAACTCGCGGAGGCGGGGCGCATCTACGTCGCGCCGGAGACGGCGCGGCTCGCGGCGGGCTACTTCGCGCTGGCGGATCTGGGCGAGTTCCGTGTCAAAGGCATCGAAGCGCCGATCGGCGTGCACGAACTGGAGACCGTCGGCGCGGTTCGCACGCGCTTCGATGCGTCCCGCCAGCGCGGCCTGTCGCGCTTCGTCGGGCGCGCGCGAGAGATGGCGACGCTCGAGTCCGCGCTCGAGGCGGCGCGCGAGGGACACGGAGCGGTGGTCGGAGTCGTCGCGCACGCCGGCACCGGCAAGTCGCGGTTGTGCTTCGAATTCCTCGAGTCGTGTCGCGCGCGCGGCGTCGCTGTGCACGAAGGTCGCGCCGTCGCACACGGCAAGCACATCGCGCTGATCCCGATCCTCGAGATTTTCCGCAGCTATTTCGGCATCGCAGCGGACGACGACGCGCGGCTCGCGCGCGAGAAGATCGCGGGCCGGCTGGTGTTGCTCGACGACGCGTTTCGCGCCGTGCTGCCGGCGCTGTTCGAGTTCCTCGGGGTCGCCGATCCCGCGCAGCGCGACGCGAAGACGGATCCGCAGGGTCGCGAGCAGCAGCTGCTGGCGGTGGCGCGGCAGTTGTTCCGGCGCGCGACCGCGGAGCGTCCGGCCGTGCTGTTCGTCGAAGACCTGCACTGGCTCGACGGCGCGAGCGAAGCCTGGCTCGCGGATTGGGTCGACGCGGCGGCGGATACGCACACGCTGCTGCTGCTGAACTATCGTCCCGAATTTCACGCCGACTGGCTGTCGCGTTCGCACGTGCAGCAGGTCGCGCTCGCGCCGCTCACAGCGGAGGCGATCCGCGATCTGGTCGTCGATCTGCTCGGAGCGGATGTGTCACTCGCGCGGCTGCCGGCGCTGATCCTCGACAAAACCGGCGGCAATCCGTTCTTCATCGAGGAGATCGTGCAGTCGCTGATCGAGTCCGGCGCGCTTGAGGGGTCGCGCGGCGCCTATCGTCTGACGACTCCGCTCGACCGCGTCGACGTGCCGGCGACCGTACAAGCCCTGCTCGCTGCGCGGCTCGATCGGCTCGATGAGCGCGACAAGCGCGTGCTCACCACTGCCGCGGTCATCGGCAAGAACTTCCGCCGCGATCTGCTCGAAACGGTCCTCGGCGCGGACGCCGCGCAACTCGACGCGTCGCTCGCGCGGCTGAAGGCGGCGGAGTTCGTGCACGAAGAATCGCTGTATCCGGTGGTCGAGTACGCGTTCAAACATCCGCTGACGCAGGAAGTCGCCTACGCTTCGCAGCTCGGCGAGCGCAAGCGCGCGGTGCATGGGATGGTGGCGAAGGCGCTCGCGCAGAAGGTGCCGGAAGCACCGAACGAACAGGCCGCTTTGCTCGCGCACCATTATGAATCCGGTGGCGACCCCTTCGCTGCCGCGCAATGGCACCGTCGCGCGATGCAGTACGCGGCGCATTCCCGCGAGACGGCGCTGCACCACGGTCGCCGCACGTTCGATCTCGCGCGTTCTGGCGAAGGCAGCGAGGCGCGCGACCGCCTGATGGTCGAGACGGGCACCGAGTTGCTGTTCTTCGGTCGCTGGTCCGGCGCGAGCGTGGCGGAGCTGGCCGGGCTGTTCGATGAGACGATGGCGGTCGCCGAGCAGCTCGGCGACGGCGCTGCCATGCGGTCGTTGCGGATACGGCGGCTGATGAACGGTGTCTTCGAGTCGGGCAACGTAACCGGTGTCGTCGAAGCGATCGAAGCGTTGCGGGCCGAGTCGATTGCAAGCGATCGGGCAGACGTCAACGACTTCGATGGCGCCATCGGGCTGATGCACCTGTTCATGGCGCAACCGGTCCGCGCCGCCGAGTACTTCAGCAGGTCGATGACGGCCTTTCGTCCATCCGCCGCGCCCGGCGTGTTCGAACAAGGACGCGTGCCGTCGCTTCTGACGAGCCTTGCGACGGCGGCCTGGGAACGGGGCGACATCGCAGGCGCGCGCCGCGAGCTCGC
>CAYUMA010000842.1:0-1525 GCA_964445675.1 uncultured Pseudomonadales bacterium
CGAGGTCACGCTGACGATCGATGGTAAACCGTGGGTCCAGCAGCCGTTCCCGTATCAGGGCAAGTGCCTGTCGTGGCTGCGCGCGCAATACGCGATGCTATCGACCGCCGATCGCGGCGCTGCGGATGAAATTCTGTTCGAGACGGGCTGCGAAGTACTGTTCGCGCACTGACGATTTCCAACACCAAGGGGGCAACATGTCTGACGATCTGATCGAGACCCGCGACGGCGCCATCGCAACGCTGACGATGAATCGCCCGGCCGCGCGCAACGCGATGTCCGGCGCGATGATGCAGGCGCTCACGCAAGCACTGCCGCGGTTGGCCGCCGACCAATCGGTGCGACTGGTCGTTTTGACCGGCGCGGGCGGCGCGTTTTGCGCTGGCGGCGACGTCAAGGGTTTTGCGGCCGGCGCCAGCTCGACGGGTGGCCCCGGTGGCAGCGCCGAATTCAATCTGGAGCAGCGCGTGCACGGCTTGCGCGCCGGCATGGAACTGTCGCGTTGGCTGCACGAGATGCCGAAGCCGACGCTCGCGGTGATTCCAGGCCCGGCCGCCGGCGCCGGCTTATCACTCGCACTCGCGTGTGATCTGCGCGTTGCGGTGGATACCGCGAAGTTCACGACCGCATTCTCGAAAATCGGTCTCGCGGGCGACTACGGCGGATCGTATTTCCTGCCGTATCTCGTCGGCGCCGCGAAGGCGCGCGAGCTGTACTTCACCGCCGACATCGTGTCGGCGCACGAGGCGCTGCAGATCGGCCTCGTCAACAAAGTGTTCCCAGCCGCGAGTTTCGACACCGACGCTGCGGCGTATACAAAACGGCTCGCGGGCTTGCCGACGGTCGCACTCGGCTACATGAAGAAAAACCTCAACGCGGCACAGCACGGTTCACTGAGCGACGTACTCGATCTCGAAGCGATGCACATGATCCGCACGTTCATGACCGAGGATCACAAAGGCGCCGCGCGCGCGTTCGTCGAAAAACGTCCACCGGAATTCAAAGGGCGCTAGCGGAAACGGGGTCTGACCTGGGCTGACCCCGTTCTTACGCGAAGACCGGATACACCGGCTCCCACATGTTCGCGGCAACGACGGCTTCCGGGTCCGCGATCACTTTTGTCGCGACGCCTTCGAGCGTTGCCTGGCGCACGACCGCGATGGCGACCTCGCGCGCGACGTCGCGCAGACGTTTGACCGACGGAAACAACAGTCCTTGGGCGACTTCCGCGTCGGTCACACAACGCGCGAGCGCAGCCGCGGCCGCGCTGATCATGCCGTCCGTCACTTCGCTGGACTGCGTGAGCAACGCGCCGAGCCCGAGGCCGGGAAAGATGAATGCATTGTTGGCCTGCCCGATCGGGCGCGTGGCACCGCCGTACTCCACCGGCTGAAACGGACTGCCCGCAGCGACGATCGCGCGACCCTCGGTCCAGCGCACGATGTCTTCCGGCCGCGCCTCTGAATTGTCGTTGGGGTTTGACAACGGAAAAATTACCGGACGTTCGACCTGCGCCGCGACGCGC
>CAYUMA010000843.1:0-7717 GCA_964445675.1 uncultured Pseudomonadales bacterium
TCGCGAAAATCATCAAGGCCCGCAGACCTCGGTCTGCATACAGGCCGGATATAAGACTGCATCCGTCTTCTCTATCAGAACGACCTTGTCACTTGCCCAACCGGGCGGCGTCCATATAAGCGCCCAGGGATGGCTCGAGCGAGTCCGGAGTAACACACCTCCACCGCCACCCCTTACAAGTTGTAGCCGCTCTCGTTGTGCAGCACGACGTCGAGGCCTTCAGCCTCTTCATCTGCCGTGACGCGCAGCGGCGTGATCGCCCCGACCAGCTTCAGCAGCACAAACGTCACTACGACCGTATAGATCAACGCACTGAACGCACCGATCGCCTGCACCCCGAGCTGATGGCCGATCTGAATGTCGTGCTGGCCGCTGAAGAGCCCGAGCGCGTTGCTCGCAAATACGCCGGTCAGCAGCGTTCCGAGCACGCCGCCCACACCGTGCACCGGAAAGACATCGAGCGAATCGTCGACCTTCAGCGTGCGCTTCATGTAATTGGTCGCCGCAAAACACAACAGGCCGGCGGTGATGCCGATCACCAACGCGCCGGCCGGACCGACGTATCCCGACGCCGGCGTGATCGTACCGAGTCCGGCGACCATGCCGGTCACCGCACCAAGCGCGCTCGGTTTGCCGAATCGCAACCACTCCGCGCCCATCCACACCGCCGCGCCAGCCGCCGCCGAGATGTGCGTGACGAGCATCGCCATGGCCGCGTCGCCATTCGCCGCGAGCGCGCTGCCGCCGTTGAATCCGAACCAACCGACCCACAGCATGCCGGCCCCGGCAATCGTCAACGTCATGTTGTGCGGCGGCATCGGCTGAGTGGGGAAACCGCGTCGCGCGCCAAGCACGAGCGCCGCCGTCAGCGCCCCCGCGCCGGCGGTTGTGTGCACGACGATGCCGCCTGCGAAGTCTTTTACGCCGAGTTCCGCGAGCCAGCCACCGCCCCATACCCAATGGCACACGGGCGCGTACACCGCGAGGAACCACAGGGACGCAAAGAGCAGGCACGCGCCAAAGCGCATCCGTTCGGCAAATGCGCCGACGACCAACGCCGGTGTGATGATCGCGAACGTCAGCTGGAACAACGAAAAAGCCGTCTCGGGAATCGTGCCTTGCACCGAACCTTCGCCGACACCGCTGAACATCGCCTTGCTCAACCCGCCGACGAAGCCATTGCCTTCGGCGAACGCCAGGCTGTAGCCAACGAGCAGCCACAACAACGACACCACGCATGTGATCGCGAAACACTGAATGAAGACGCTGAGGACATTCTTGTTGCGGACCAGCCCACCGTAAAACATCGAAAGCCCCGGAATCGTCATGAACAACACCAGCGCCGTCGCCGTCAGAATCCACGCGGTGTCACCTGAGTTTGTCGGATCACCCTGCGCAGCCGTCGCGACGCCGCACAGAACCATCCCCGCCAGCACACCCATTGCTCGCTTCATTTTTGGTCTCCCATACCTTTACGCCGACTCACGAGCGGCTGTTCAAACTTTTATTTATCAACCGGTTATATCGGTTATCAAGAAGGAGAATAGGATTTGATCCGGGTCCCCCACCCGACAGAAAGCGTAACAGGTTGTGGAAAAACTCCGCCAGCACATCCGGCAGCCGCGCAATGCAGGCGCGCTTCACCTGCACGCTAGCGGCGCAATGCGCGCGCGACGTCGCGCACGAGTTGCGGACCCTCGTAGATGAATCCGGTGTAGACCTGCACCAACGACGCGCCCGCATCGATCATGCGCTGCGCGCCCGCGACGTCGTGAACGCCGCCGACGCCAATGATCGGGATGCGGCCGTCGAGCGCGGCCGCCAGTTGCGCCACACACGCGACCGCCAAGTCATGCAACGGTTCGCCACTGAGTCCGCCGCTCTCGTCGCGGTGACGCGTCGTCTCGCGCAGCGGCCGCGACAGCGTGGTATTGGTTGCGATGCAGCCGTCGATGCCGACTTCGAGCAGCACCTGCGCAATCGCACGGATCTGCTCAGGTGTCAGATCGGGCGCGAGTTTCGCCGCTAACGGCACATACCGGCCGCGCAACGCATGCAATTCCGACTGACGCCGCTTCAGCTGCGTCAGCAACGCACGCAATGAATCGCTCCGCTGCAAGTCGCGCAGCCCCGCAGTATTCGGCGACGACACGTTGATGGTCACGTAATCTGCAACGTCGTACACCGCATCGAGACCGAGCAGGTAGTCCCCGGCCGCGTTCGCGAGTTCGGTGTCTTTGTTTTTGCCGATGTTGACGCCGATCAGGCCGGCGGTCGGACCCAGGCGCCGACGCGCCCAACGGATTCGCTCAGTCGCCGCGGTCACACCGGCGTTGTTGAATCCCATACGATTGATCAGCGCCCGTTCTTCGGGCAAGCGGAACAACCGCGGCCGGGGATTGCCGCCCTGCGGCCGCGGCGTCACCGTGCCGACTTCGATGAAACCGAATCCCATCGCGAGCAAACCTTCGATGCAACGCGCGTCCTTGTCGAGTCCGGCGGCAAGTCCGACGCGATTGCGGAACTTCAGCCCCATCACAGTCGCCGGCTGATAGACGCCATGTACCCATCGCCGCGTGAGCCCCCACGTTTCCGCGACGCGCAGTGCCGCCAGCGTGAGACCGTGCGCGGTTTCCGCCGGAAGTAGGAACAGCAGCTGACGCAGGGTCTGATACAACACGAATCCGCGAGAGTCGAACGTGGCGCACGAGTGTAACGAGTTTGAATCGGACCTGCGGTCGCGCCGGCGTTGCCGAACTTTCGAAACGCAGCCCCCTCTAACGATCGCGCGTCGCTAGACTCACTATCGACCACGGCTACAATGACGCGCAGTTCACACAAGGCAGGCCATGCAAGCAGTCGCAAGACCCCAACAAGACAAAATCCGCACCGTCATGGACTGGCTCGACAGTCGCATCATCGGTCAGCGGGCCCTGATCGAGCGTCTGATGACGGCACTGCTGTGCGGCGGGCATCTGCTCGTCGAAGGCGCGCCGGGCCTCGCAAAAACACGCGCGATCAAGGAACTCGCCAGTGCGGTCAACGGTGAATTCCATCGCATCCAGTTCACGCCGGACCTGCTGCCGAGCGACGTCACCGGCACCGAAGTCTATCGTCCCGAAGACGGCTCGTTTCGCTTTCAACGGGGTCCGATCTTCCACAACCTCGTGCTCGCCGACGAAATCAATCGGGCGCCCGCGAAGGTGCAATCGGCGCTGCTCGAGGCGATGGCGGAACACCAGGTCAGCATCGGGCGCGAAACGTATCCGCTGCCCGAGCTCTTTCTCGTGATGGCAACGCAGAATCCGATCGAACAGGAAGGCACCTATCCGTTGCCGGAAGCGCAACTGGATCGTTTTCTGATGCACGTCAAAGTCGACTATCCCGATGCCAAGGCGGAGCACGCGATTCTGCAACTCGTCCGCGCGGAGACGATCGCCAAAAGCGCTGCAATACCGCCGGTTCGCCTCGACGCACACGACATATTCGAGGCGCGCCGCCAGATCATCGAGCAGTACATGGCACCGGGTGTCGAGGAGTATCTGATCCAACTTGTGCTCGCGACACGCAATCCCGGTCTGTATCAGGCGGAGCTGTCCGGCTGCCTCGACTACGGCGCGAGTCCACGCGGCACGATCGCGCTCGATCAATGCAGCCGCGCCGTCGCCTGGCTCGATGGCCGCAACTTCGTGACACCCGACGATGTGCGCGGCGTCGCCCACGACGCATTGCGCCACCGCGTCATCACGAGCTTCGAAGCCGAGGCGCGCGGCGTCGATGCCGATCAGCTCATCGATAAACTGCTGGACGTGGTTCCGACCCCATGACGACCGCTCCGCAGCTGCGCGGTGTCACGGTCAGCGTCGATGCGCTGATTGCGCTGCGCGGCGTCGCGTTGCCGCTGCGCACGGCCGCCTCACGCACCAGCGGCCCACACAGCGGCAATCGCTTGGCACGGCACCGCGGTCGGGGCGTCGATTTTGCCGAGGTACGCCTGTATCAGCCAGGCGACGACGTGCGCTCGATCGACTGGCGCGTCACCGCGCGCAAAGCCAAACCGCACACGAAGGTCTATCGCGAAGAGCGCGAACGCCCGACGCTGATCGTCGTCGATCAAAGCTGCACGATGTTCTTCGGCAGCCGCGTTCGAATGAAATCGGTGGCCGCGGCCGAGTGCGCCGCATTGCTCGCATGGCACGCGGTCGACGCCGGCGATCGCGTCGGCGGTGTGGTCTTCGACGACGCGTCCGAATGGGCATTCAAGCCGTTGCGCAGCGCGCGCGCCGTCGTCCGCCTGCTCAACCAGATCGCCGTCAGCAACGCTGCGCTGCGCACCGCTGCACCGCGTCCGGCACGTGCGGCGCGTCTGCCGCTCGTGCTCGATCACATCGTGCGGATGGCGCACAACGGTCATCGCATTTATCTGATTTCCGATTTCAACGGTTTCGACGCGGCGCATGAACTGCAGCTGAAGCGCGTCGCGCGCCACAACAGCGTCGTGCTGATCCATATCAGCGACCAGCTCGAACAGGAGCTGCCGCCGCCCGATCGCTACACGGTGACCGACGGCGTGGAACGCAGCGCATTGGCGACGTCAGATGTGCGAGCGCGCGCGCAATATCACGCCGCGTTCAACGCGCACGTGCGCGCGATCGAAGATGCCTGCGCGGCGACGCGCAGCCAGTTCATCGGTCTGTCGACGCACGAGGCAGCCGTCGCACGACTCGGCGAGCGCCTCACGCACTGACGCAGTTTACTAGCATGGACGACGCCCTCAAACACCTGCGTGACCTGCACCTGCCCGCACCGCCCGCCTTCTGGCCGCCGGCACCGGGCTGGTGGTTGCTTGCGTTACTGCTCGTCGCGGCGACGACGTGGCTTTGCGTGTATGTGTATCGCGTGCGGCGCCGGACACGACCGTTGCGCCTCGCCGAGCGCACCCTCGACACCTTGTTGGCGTCGGCGCGCGAGCAGCGCCTGGCGACGCGAGACTTTACCGACGCGGTCAACGCGCTGCTGAAGCGCGCATTGATCCACGGCGCACATGAGCAGTCGGCCGCACCGCTCTCGGGCGCCGCCTGGCTCGCGCATCTCGACGCAGTCGCGGGCGGCGACGCGTTCGTCAGCGGCGCCGGCACAGTCCTCGGCGACGACCGCTTCAGCGGCCGCGACCTGCACGCCGATGTCGACGGCCTGCACGCGGCCGCGCGCAAGGTTCTGCACGCAGTCGGCAGGCACGCGCGGCGATGATCAATTTCATCTGGCCCTGGGCGTTCGCGGCGTTGCCGTTGCCGGCGTTGATCCGACGCCTGCTGCGGCCGCGCGCCCAGCAGGAAGGCGCGCTGCGCGTGCCCGACGTCGGCCGCTTCCGGACCGCGGCCAGCGCCGGGGTCAGTGCTCGCGGCGGCGTGAACATTGCGCTGCTGCTCGCATGGCTCGCGTGGGCGTGCCTGCTCGGCGCCGCGGCGCGGCCGCAATTCACTGGTGATCCCGTCAGTCTGCCGAGCACCGGACGGGATCTGATGCTGGCCGTGGACATCTCCGGCAGCATGAATACCGAAGACATGGAGATCGGCGGTCGCCTGACGAATCGCCTGACCGCGGTCAAGGAAGTCGTCAGCGACTTCATCGCACATCGCTCCGGCGATCGCGTCGGGCTCATTCTGTTCGGCAGCAACGCGTACCTGCAGGCGCCGCTGACATTCGATCTCGCGACTGTGGAACAACTGCTCGAGGAGGCGCCGGTCGGCATCGCCGGCGGCAAGACCGCGGTGGGCGATGCGATCGGACTCGCTGTCAAACGCCTGCGCACACGCCCGGCTCAGTCGCGCGTGCTGATCCTGTTGACCGACGGCGCCAACAACGTCGGTGAGGTGCCGCCCGAAAAAGCGGCCGAACTCGCGCGCGCCGAAGGTATCAAGATCTATACCGTCGGCGTCGGCGCCGACGCACTCAAAATACCGGGCTTCTGGGGCGAACTGGGCGGCCGCGTCGTCAATCCGTCGGCTGATCTCGACGCCAAATCATTGCAGCAGATCGCGGATACGACGGGCGGACGGTTCTTCCGCGCGCGCGATACGGTCGAACTCGCGCAGATCTATCAGCTACTCGACGCGATCGAGCCCACCGCGCAGGACGCGCGCAATTTCCGTCCCGTCAAAGCGTTGTTTCACTATCCGCTCGCGGCCAGCTGGGCGTTATGGTTGTGCGTGCTGCTGATCGGCGCGCGCAGAGGTACGTATGCCGCCGTTTGATCCGACCGCGCTGCATTTCCTGCGGCCATGGTGGTTACTCGCGCTGATCGTCGCAGCTGCGATGGCCGCGCTGAGCGCCCGTGCGCGGCTCGGTCGCTCGCGTTGGGACGCCGTGATCGATGGAGAACTGCGCGATGCGCTGATCGAACGCCGGCTTACGAAGGGCGGTCCAATGGCGCCGCTGTTGACGGGCCTCGCGCTCGCGCTGGCAAGCATCGCGCTCGCCGGGCCATCGTGGCAGCAGCTGCCTCAACCGATCGATCAAAAGACCGACGCCCTCGTCGTCGTCTTCGATCTGTCGTTGTCGATGTACGCGCAGGACGTCGCGCCGTCCCGCCTCGTCCGCGCCCGCCAAGTGGTCACCGACATCCTGCGCGCGCGGACCGAGGGTTTTACCGGACTCGTCGCGTTCGCCGGAGATGCACACGCCGTCGCACCGCTGACGGACGACGTGCACACCATCGAAAATCTGTTGGCGGCGCTGGCCCCGGACATGATGCCTGTGCTCGGCAGCAATCCGCGCGACGCACTGGAGCTGGCCCGGTCGCTGATGCATAACGCCGGGATGTCGCAAGGTCGCTTATTGCTGGTGACGGATGGTGTCGATCGAATCCTCGACGTTTCGAAAGATGCGTCGCCGAATTTCCCGATCTCGGTCCTCGGCGTGGGCACCGCGGCCGGCGCGCCGATTCCGCTCGATTTCGTCGCCCGGCCGGGACGCTCGCTGACCGATCGCCAGGGCAACACGATCATCGCCAAGCTCGACGACAATCGCCTTGCCGCGCTCGCACAGATGAGCAACGGACGTTACGCGACGGTCGGCGCCAGCGACAATGCGATCATGCAACTGCTCGATACACAGTTGCCCAACGCCGACGACGAACGTCGGCTCGAGCGCAAATTCGATCTGTGGGACGACGCGGGTTATTGGCTCGTGCTGCTGCTCGTGCCGCTGGCGCTGCTGAACTTCCGCCGTGGCGCCGTCGTCTTGCTGTTGTGCGCACTCCTGCCGCCACCGGCGCACGCGAGCTGGTGGGCGGATTTGTGGCAATCACGCGATCAACAAGGATTCAGCGCGCTGCAGCGCGGTGATCCCGAAACGGCGGCGACGCTGTTTGAAGATCCAAAATGGCAAGGCGTGGCGAGTTATCGCAGCGGCGATTACAGCGGCGCAGACAAGCGCTTCTCGGTCGATCCGTCAGCGACCGGCAACTACAACCGAGGCAACGCTCTCGCCCGAGAAGGGAAGCTCGAAGACGCAATCTCCGCGTACGACGCTTCGCTGCGCGCGGCGCCCGATGACGCCGATGCCGCGTTCAACAAAGCACTGGTCGAGAAGCTGCTGCAACAGCAACAGAAACAGGACGGCGACAACCAGGAATCGCAACGCAACCGCGACCAATCGAGCGCCGACCAATCGCGCGAGCAGAACTCGCCGGACAACCCGCACAACGATTCAGCCA
>CAYUMA010000844.1:0-6106 GCA_964445675.1 uncultured Pseudomonadales bacterium
GCGGTCAGTCGAGTTCCGACTCTTCGTCATCGATCCACTGCGGCGCCCACGCTTTGCAGAACGCGATGTACGCAGCGCCGTGCAGCTCGATGGGATTGCGCGGTCCAGTTTCCTCGATCATGTCTTTCGACCAGGAGCCCATTGGCGCCCTACCGTCGTTGTTGTCTTGAATTTTCGGCCATCCGTCGCCATGCAGCTCAGCCATGTCACATCCCTTTACATAGTCGGCGGAACGAATGTATGGGACCGTCCCGCGTAAGAACGTTAACCTCGTCGCACTTCTTCGATCAGCCGCTACCGAATTCTCCAGCGCATCTTAGCGACTCACGCTCGGACGGAAAACCCGAAATTCCGACGCCGACGGGCGACAATCGCCCGCCGTTGTGGCTGGCTTTGGCCCTTCGCGGGTGGCGCAGTTGCGGTCATTTCGAGTTGGGCACTTCGCCCGGCGCGGCATCGGCACGGGCATGCGGGTCCGTCTCCGGCTGCACCACGGCCACGACCCTGCGGTTGCGCGCGCGCCCCTCTTTGGTTGCGTTAGTCGAAATCGGCTTCGTCTCACCGAATCCTGCGGCGATGACCCGACCCGCGTCGATGCCGAGGTCGTTGATCAGGACGCTTGCGACCGCATCGGCGCGCCGCTGCGACATCTTCATGTTGTAGCGCGCCGGACCACGGTCGTCCGTGTGTCCCTCGATCGCGACCGTCGTCTCGGGATACTGCGTAATCAGCGCGGCCACTTCCGCCAGTGCCGCGCGCGCGTCGCCGATGATCGTCGCCGAGTCGTTTTCGAACGTCAGCAGCAGCGTGTACTGCTGCGAAACGGCCAATCGCGGTCGGCACCCCGTCGCGTCGACTGGTTCGCCGTACGGGCTGTTCGGACACAGGTCCGCCTCACCGGCGACACCATCGGCGTCCGCGTCCACGGGACAGCCCGCTGCGTCGACCTGCACGCCAGCGGGCGTGTCGGGGCAGCGATCCGCGGTGTCGATGACGCCGTCGGCATCGCTGTCCGGCGGCGGGACCGACTGTGGCGCCGCGCCGACGGGCGCAACCGGCGCCGATGCGGCCGCGCCGTCCGAAGTGGCAGTCACCGCGGGTGTGGATGCGGGCGGCGCTTCGGCAAGACCTCCGGACGGGTTTCCACACGCCGCCGGCAGGCCGATCACCGCTGCGAAAATCAAAACCCGCAGAGCGCGGCTCGCCGCTGCGAGAATCGCGCGCGTCACCAAGACTGCTTCATGCCGCGGTGTCCTGAAATTGCAGTTCGTATAACGTCCGGTAGACGCCGGGGCGCGACAACAGTTGCTCGTGCGTGCCCACTTCCTTGACCTCGCCGTGCTGCAGCACCAGAACCCGATCCGCTTCCTGGATGGTCTGCAGGCGATGCGCAATAACAATCGACGTGCGCCCTTTCGTCAAGACACGCAGCGCATCCTGAATCAGGAGCTCGGTTTCGGTGTCGATGCTGGCAGTTGCCTCGTCGAGGACAAGAATTTCGGGGTCGGCGGCGAGCACGCGCGCAAACGCAAGCAACTGCCGCTGCCCTTGCGACAAGTTCTGGCCGCGTTCGATCAGGGGTTCGTCGTAGCCGTTCGGCAATCGTTTGATGAAATCGTGGGCGTGGACGAGGCTCGCGGCGCGTTCGACTTGTTGCCGCGAGATCCCGGGATTGCCGAGGCTGATATTGTCGGCGACGCTGCCTGAGAAGACGTGAAAGTCCTGCAGCACGATGCCGATCCGGCGGCGCACCTGGGCCGATGGAATGTCCATCAGATCGATGCCGTCGAGAAACATCCGGCCCGGCGCAAAATCGTAAAAGCGTGCCAACAGCCGCACGATGGTGCTCTTGCCGGATCCGGTCGCGCCGACAATCGCGAGTTTTTCACCGGGCTCGATGTGGAACGAGACGTCCTTCAGTACGTTCGGGCCGCCCGCATACGCAAACGTCAGGTGGCGCACGTCGACCGCACCCGCGAGGCGCGCTGGCAGCGCCGCCGGAACCGCGGGTTCGTGAATGCGCTCGCTCCAGTCCAGCGCCTGGAAAATCCGCTCGGCGCTCGCCATCGCACGAAAGAGCACGTTGTACTGTTCACCGACCGCGACGATCGGCCGGAACAGCATGTCGACGAACTGGGTGAAGAGGACCACGCTGCCGAGCGAGATCGTTTCCTGCAGCACGTGACCGCCGCCGAACCAGATGATCACGCCCGTGGCAGCCGACCCCAGACTGTCGATGAATGCGCTGTAGAACACTTCGATCTTCACCGCCTGGTTCTCTTCGCGGCGATTTTCCTGGTTGATCTGCGTATACACCGCGAGGTTACGGCCTTCGCGGCGATTCAGCTGCACGACCTGGATGCCCGTCAGATTCTCGTGCAGATTCTGGTTCAGCGCGGAAATGCTCTGCCGGATGGCGCGGTAGACGGTGCGCGTCCCGCGCCGGAACAGATAGGTCGCAAGCGCAACGACCGGCACCGCGAGCATCAGGATGCCCGTGAGGCTCGGGTCGATCACGATCATCAGCGAAAACGCGACCAGAAACGGCACGAACTCGCCAACCAGCACGCCGAACCCCGACAACAACTGAAACAACACTTCGATGTCGTTGGTCACCCGCGTCATCACGCGACCAACCGCAACGTGGTCGTAAAACGTCGCGGGTCGCGTCTCGAGATGCGAGAACAGGTCGAAGCGCAGATCGCGCAATGCGCCGAGCACGGCTTTTGCGAGCGATACGCGGTGGTAGTGGCCCGCGATCGCCCATGCGGTCGTGATCAGCACGTACAACGCGCAACCGGCCGCGAGGTGCGACAGGCCGCTCCGGGCTGCGACCCAATCGGTAGCTGCATTCATGCCGAAATCAGGCAGCTCGATCGATCCCGGCGTGTGCAACACACCGTCGATGACGACCCGCGCGATGATCACCGGCATCATGATCGCGAGCACCGATGCGATGAGCACGAGTACGCCGCTCAGCAACGCCTGGCGCCAATGCGGCCGCACCCAGTCGAACAGGCGCGCGACCAGATGCGCGTTGAACGAGCGGCCGGCGAGTTCCGCGTCGAATACACCGTAGTCGCGGGACCCGCTCATTGCGCTTCGGCTTCGTGCAGCTGCGTCAACAATCGCCCGCGTTGCCGTTGCGTGCGCTCGAGCTCGGCATACCAGCCGCCGCGCTCGATCAGCTCGTCATGCGTGCCCATCTCGGCGATCACGCCATCCGCGAGCACGATAATTCGATCGGCGTGCCGCGCGGTCGACACCCGATGCGACACGAGAATTGTCGTCATACCGCGGCGCGCCGACCGTAGCCGACGCAGGATGTGTTCTTCCGTCTGCGTGTCGACGCTCGAGAAGCAGTCGTCGAGGATCAGGATCGGCGGCGTGCGGATCAGCCCGCGCGTCAACGTCGAGCGTTGCTTCTGCCCGCCGGACAACGTGACGCCGCGTTCGCCGACCGGCGTGTCGAGCGCATTCGCGAACGCGACGATCGTTTCGCGCAGGTCCGCGTCGCCCGCCGCGGACCAGATCAGTGCATCCGCGCGCTGCGGATCGTCGTAGCTCAAGTTGTGACGCAGCAGCGCGGCGAACAGGAATGGATCCTGCGGCACCAACACGACCTGATGGCGCAGCTGCGCCAGCTTGAAGTCGCGGACGTCGTGGCCATCGATCAACAACGTGCCCGGCGGCGGGTCGAGCAGTCGCACAAAACACCGCAGCAGCGTGGTTTTGCCGGCACCGACTCTGCCAAGCACCGCGAGTGTCTCGCCCTGGTCGATGGTGAGACCGATGCCGCGCAGTACGACCTCGCGCGCGCCGGGGTAGCTGTAGCGCAAGTCGCGCAGCTCGATACGTCCGTGAATCATCGGCGGCACCGCGGAAGTAGCGCGATCTTCGATCTCGGGGGCGTGATCGAGTACTTCGAACAGTCGCTGCGCGCCCGATGCGCCTTGTTGCCACACCGTGACCATCTGCCCCGCCTGCCGCACGGGCCACAACACCATCGAGGCGTAGCTGAAGAACGCGGTGAACGTGCCGATCGACATCTCTCCCGACGCGACGAGGCTGCCGCCGTAGCCGAGGATGATCACCGTGGTCCATGCGCCGACCCACGGCATCACGCCTTGCACAAACGAATTGGTTCGCGTCAGGCGCATAAAACGCTCAGCGTATTCGAGGTTCACCGCATCGAAGCGTTTGATCTCGTGCGCTTCCTGCACGAGCGCCTGCACGGTGCGGATGCCGTTCAGATTTTCCTGTACCTGTTCGGATAGCGACGCGAACCCCGCCTGCACGCTGAGCGATTCCCCGTAAACGCGGCGCGCGAGCCACCAACCGATCAACAACAACACCGGCAGCGGCAACAACAGCAGCAGCGTCAGTCGTGGTGCGAGCGCGAGCATGCACGCGAACCCCACCAGCGCCGAAAAGACGATGACGATGATCGTGCGCAGACCCATGCCGATGAGCTGGCGCACCAGGTTGATGTCGTTGATCGCACGCGCCATCAGATCACCGGTCGGATGCCGCGCGAAGAACGCCGGACCCTGGTGCTGCAGATGGTCGTACATGCGCTTGCGCAGATCGTACGCGACAGCAACGCCGATGCGGCGGATCACGCGGCGACTGACGACGATGCAGGAGAACTCCCCGATCACGCACCCGAGGATTGCGAGTGCGGGCAACGCAAGCGCCGCGCGCGCGGTGTCGAAATCAATCGCGCCTTCCGCGAGCTGGCGGCTGCCCCCGAGCATGTGATCGATCCCGTCGCGCAGAAAGAGCGGAATTGCCGCTTCGAACAGCCGCGCCGCGAGCAGCCCGCACATGCCGCCCCAGAACGGCACCTTGTAGCGCTCGTGATAGGGCAACAAACGCCGCAGCGGTGTCGCCATTGCGAATCCTCGTCGCGTTGCCGGGAGGTGAAACGACAGCGCGCGGCGAGTGCCGCGCGCTGCGCCATGATAGAGGGAAATCGGGGCGCTGCCAAAACTGCCGCGAGCGATTCGATCAGCTGCCTGCTGATCCGATCAGCCGCCGCGTTCGATGCGATTTGTTATTGAACGCGCCGTCGCGTCCAGATCGAGCGGGGCGCTGGTATCGATCTCGAGCACCATCGCATCGTCGGCACGGGGCGGTGAGTAGGTCGTCAGCTGCATGTCGAGTACGTCGAGCGTGGCCTCGGACGGGTCGTCCTGCAGCGCGTTGCGTTTGGCGATACGCGATTCGAGAACCGCGCGTGGTGCGACGCAATGGACGATCACGCACGGCACCGCGAGGCGTCGCGCGTCGCTGCAAAAAGCGTCGCGCCGCGCCGCATCGAGGAACGTCGCATCGACGATCACTTTTTCACCGCCGCCCACGAGCGCACCGCTCGCGCCTGCGAGGTGTTGATACAACGCATCGCTGCGTTGCGGTGCATACAGTCCGTCGTCGACCGCCGATTCGCTGCGCTGCAGCGGCGCGAGCGCGGCCAAACGCTTGCGTTCGACGTCCGACCGGATCCGCACGGCCGGTAAGCGTTCGATCAACCGCTGCGCAAGCCAGGATTTCCCCGACCCCGACAGACCACACATCAGAATCATCGCCGGCTTCGATCCGAGCGCCCGCGCGTGCGCGAAGTCGACGTGAGCCTCATAGCGCCGGCGCGTTTCGCTATCCTCCCCGTGCTGCGTGTGCAGTGCCGCAACCTTCGCGCGCACCATCGAGCGGTACACGACATAGAACCCGAGCAGCGCGCCGCCGGCGTAGTCACCGGTGTGCTCGAGATAACGGTCGAGAAACGCATACGCGAGGTCGGCGCGCCCACGCACGCAGCAGTCCATCACGAGAAAGGCCACGTCGCTGATCAGATCGATCCGGCGCAGCCCTTCGCTGAACTCAATGCAGTCGAACGCGTGAATGCCGTCGTCGAGCCGCACGAGATTCGACAGGTGCAGATCGCCATGGCATTCCCGCACGAAGCCGTGCGCCCGCCGCGCGTCGATCAGCGGTGACAGACGCACGTGCTGCGCCTCGCTCCACGCTGCGAGATCGGTCACAAGTTGGCTGCGAACCCCGACCAGGTTCGACTGTGCGATCTGGTGAAAATTTTCGCGCACCGGAC
>CAYUMA010000845.1:0-1841 GCA_964445675.1 uncultured Pseudomonadales bacterium
CCACGTCCGCCCCTCATGTAGACCGTCAGAGACTCCGCCATTGACATCGAAACGGACCAGCTTGTCGCGAAATTCGGCGAACTTGTCGCCAAACTGATACAGACCCTGCTCCGCATCGGTGTCTTCGAACCGGGACTCGAGCGCGCGTCGCACATCGAGTCCGTAGAACGGCTGCCCCAGTTCGAGGACCAGCCGCTGGCCGTCGCTGTTGTCTTCGAACAGCGCTTCAAACTGGACACGCGATCCGCGGACGTTGCGATTGCTGTAGAAGACGCCCTTGCCGTCGCGGTCTTCGTCCTTCGCGTAGAACACCGACAACGTGCGCCCGGCGCCGAACAGATTGGTGTCGACGAGCCCGTACTTGACTGAGTTTTGGCCGCCGGAGCGCGAAAAATCCAGACTCGGATACAGGGTCCAGACTTCGCGCGCGACGACGTCGACATCGACGCGGTCACCGCAAAGCCGGCGCGGAATGACGCGCGCATCGTAGATGTACGACTGCGCACGCAGGATTCGTTCGCTCTCGAGCAGCGATGCGCGCTGCACCGGCGATCCCGTTTGGAACAGGATCACCTCTCGAATCACGTCGGGACGCGTCTGCGAATGCAGCCGATTCGCCCAGCGGTACAGCGGGGCGTTCTCTGCCGGGTCGAGCGTATTGAAGATCGGCTGAATCACGATCCGCACCTCGCCCGTGACGTAGACGCGTTCGACTTCCAGCTGTTGCATCGACGCCGTGTCGCTGGCGGCGTTGAATTGATACGTCGCGAGTTCCGCTTCGGTGAACTTCGTCAGTTCGATACAGGCCGAATCATCCGCGGCCGCGTGTATCGCATACCAACCGCAGACCATCAGCGCGGCGAGACTGCGCATGGCCAAAGACATCAGCAGTTCGGCGTTGGTCGCCGTGAGCGCCGCGCCGATACCCGTTGTTGTTTGAGCTGCAACATCAACGCAACAACGACCGGCTATTGCGCGGACTTGGATTTTTTCGGCGTGTGTTTGCGCGCCGGCAGCGCTTTGCGGAGCATGCCCGCCTGCGCCTCGGTGATTTCTTCGAAATGCCCGAGCGTGCAGCGGATTCCGGTCGCCGTCGGTCCCCCCCGGTTGATGGTCCCACGGACAACGTCGCCGCCCGAACCCGGCACGCTGCTGAAACCATCCATGTCGCACAGGTTGCGGTTACGCATCTGGAAGACCAGCACTCCACCTCCTCCCAGCCCCGCACACCCATAGCGCAACTGATTCAACCAGACCACACCTCTCCTACCCAGGAACAACAAGTGTCGATCGTCCAACACTTCGACTTTTCGATACGAATCGCTGTTGATGCAGCGATTTGACTCGACGTAGTCCGACTCGGGCAGCGGATTGTCAAGTATGAAGTCGACCTGCGCGTCGACATCGGCGCGCGCGGGTTCTGGCGCATCGACCGGGTCAGCGAGACTGGTGTCGAACGCAAACCAGAATGCGAGCAAGCCCACACGAACAGATCCGGCATTCATGTCGGCATACTGCACGTTTCACGCGTCGAAACAAAGGTCAATCCCGCCCGTGTCGGCCGCAGCGCGAGGCCGAACGCGAGAGCGTGCCGAGCGGTGCTTGGCTCAGGCGTCCAGATAGCGCGCCGACAGGTGCGCCTTGAATGCACTCGTATTGAGGGTCGTACCGGTCGCATCCAGCAGCAGCTGATCCGTCGACACCAAACGACCGCGGCTATGGACGTTGCGACGTAACCAGGCAAGCAGAGGGGCAAAATCACCGCTCTTGATGCCCTCGATCACGGTGTGGTCATGTTGCCGCATCGCGGCAAAGAGTTGCGCGGCGATGACCGCGCCCAG
>CAYUMA010000846.1:0-2086 GCA_964445675.1 uncultured Pseudomonadales bacterium
GGCCGCGGCGGCGAAGCTGCCGGTGCCGGAGAACGTGCCGCTCAAGGACTCGAGCACGTGGACGATCGCCGGCAAACCCTTGAAGCGACTCGACACGCCCGAGAAGCTGACCGGCGCGCTCGTCTACGGCGCCGACATCAAGCTGCCCGGCATGCTGAACGCGAGCATCAAGGATTGCCCGGTGCTCGGCGGCAAACTCAAGAGCTACGACGAGTCGAAAGTCCGCTCGATGCCCGGCGTCAAAGGCGTCGTGAAGGTCGAGACCGCGTCCGGCACGAACGGCGTTGCCGTGGTTGCGGACACCTGGTGGCAAGCCCACAAGGCACTCGAGGCGCTGCCGGTCGAGTGGGACTGCGGCGCGAACGCGAGCTTCGACGACGCGGCGCTCACGAAGCTGCTCGAAAGCGGCCTCGATGCGCAGGAAGCGTTCGTCGGCAACCGCAACGGCGACGTGAAAGCCGCGTTTGCGTCGGCGCCCCGCACGGTGGAGGCCGTGTACAAAGTGCCGTCGCAGAATCACGCGACGATGGAGCCGATGAATGCAACGGCGGTGTGGACGAAGGACCGCTGCGAGGTCTGGTGCCCCACGCAGAACGGCGAAGCGGCGCTCGCGGCGGCGTCCGAAGCATCGGGGCTGCCGATCCCGCAGTGCGACGTGTACAAGACGATCCTCGGCGGCGGCTTCGGCCGGCGCGGCGGAGCGGACTACGTACAGCAGGCCGTTGTGATCGCGAAGGCGTTCCCCGGTACACCGATCAAGTTGTTGTGGTCGCGCGAAGAAGACCAGATGCACGGCTTCTACCATCCGACGACGATGGCGAAGATGCGCGGCAGCCTCGACGCCGACGGCAATCTCACGGCTCTACATATGCGCATCTCGGGTCAGTCGATCCTGGCTGCGCTCGCGCCCCAACGACTGGTTGATGGCGCGGACTTGGCGACGTTCCAGGGCATCGTGCAAGGCGGGCTCAATCCAGCGATGGACCAGCACGCGATGAGCTACGACTTCGCGAACGTGCTGGTGGATCACGCGATGCGCAATCCGCCGATACGTCCGGGGTTCTGGCGCGGCGTCAACATCAACCAGAACGCGATCTATCTCGAGAGCTTCATGGACGAGCTGGCGAACGCCGCCGGACGCGATCCGCTCGAGTTTCGTCTCGCGCATCTGAAGAAGAACCCGAAAGGGGCCGCGGTGCTCAAGGCCGCCGCCGAGAAGTCGGGCTGGGGCAGCAAAGACGGCAAGGCGCGTGGACTTGCTCTGCTCTATGCGTTCGGCAGCCACGTCGCGGCGTGTGCCGATGTCACCGTGGACGACGCGGGTGCGCTGCGTGTCGATCGCATCGTGGCGGCGACGGATTGCGGCACGGCGGTCAACCCGCAGCAGATCGAGGCGCAAGTACAAGGCTCGTTCGTCTATGGCCTGTCGGCAGCGCTGTACAGCGAGATCACGTACACAAACGGCCAGGTCAACGAGCGGAACTTCGACACGTATCCGTCGATGCGCATCGCGCAGATGCCGCACGTCGAGACGATCGTGATGCCGTCCGGCGGCTTCTACGGCGGCGTCGGGGAGCCGACGATCGGTGTGGCGGCACCGGCGGTGCTCAATGCGATCTTCGCCGCGACCGGTACGCGCATTCGCACATTGCCGATCAAGGATCAGAAACTGAGGGCCTGATCGCGTGAACAGTCGGGTGATGCGGTGGCTCGGCCTTTCGGCGATTGTATGGCTCGCGGGCTGTAGCACGGCGGCACCCGAACCGGCTAACGATCCCGCACTGGCGCGCGGCGCGATCCTCGGCTCGGTCTGTTCCGGCTGCCACGCGCCAGGCGGCACCGCGATCGTGAGCCTCGACGGTTACTCCAGCGAGCAGATAAAGGCGCGCGTCAACGCGTATCGGGGCGATGGCGGCACCGTAATGCACCGCATGGCGCGCGGCTACTCCGACGTGGAGATCGAATCGATTGCCAGCTATCTCGATAACCCGTAGGCAGTTCGTCGCTTCGCTCGCCGCGGCGTATCTCGGCGGCGTTACAGCGCGCGCGACCGCGGCTGCGCGTGCGAAGCTCGTTGTCATCGGCG
>CAYUMA010000847.1:0-1667 GCA_964445675.1 uncultured Pseudomonadales bacterium
TGCCGATGAAGCGGATGGATGAAGCCGCCGCGCTCGCCAAGGCCGTCGCGATGTCTGCGAAGGTCGGCGATCCGTCAAAAGCCGAAACCACTGCGGGCCCGGTCGTCTCGAAGGTGCAATGGAACAAGATCCAGGGCCTGATCAAAAAAGGTATCGAGGAAGGCGCCAAGCTCGAGTGCGGCGGCGAAGGCCTGCCGGAAGGGCTGAATCACGGCTACTTCGTAAAGCCGACGGTGTTCTCGCACGTCACCAACGAGATGACGATTGCGCGCGAGGAGATCTTCGGGCCCGTGCTGTCGATCATCGGCTACAAGGACGACGCCGATGCGATCCGTATCGCGAACGACACGTTGTACGGTCTGTCGGGTTATGTGCAGTCGAAGGATATCGAACGCGCCCGTAACGTGGCGCGCCAGATTCGCGCCGGCAACATCCACGTGAATGGCGCCGGCGTCGACCCGGCCGCACCGTTCGGTGGCTACAAACAATCCGGCAACGGGCGCGAGTTTTCCGAATGGGGCCTCGAAGAGTTCCTCGAGACCAAGGCGATCCTTGGCTATAACGCGGCTTGATCGAGTTGTTGGGCGGGCAACCGCCCTGATTGGAAAAAGGCGCGTCGCGGGACGCGCCTTTTTTTCTGGCATCAGATTGCGGCGCTGCGCAGCACAGGCAATTGAGGAGGTGCGATGGAACTATATGAAGCGATGAGTACGCTGCGCGCGGTCAGGCGGCTGCGCCCCGACCCGATCCCGGACGCTGTTCTCAGGCGTGTTTTCTCCGCCGCAACCTGGGCTCCGACCGGCGCCAATCGGCAACCTTGGCGGATCGTCGCAGTGCGGGATCCGGCGAAGAAGCAGGCGCTCGAAGACCTCTATCGACCGCACTGGGATCGTTACCTCGAAACGCATCGCAAGAACATTCAATCGCTCCCGGAAGCCGATCAGCGCAAGTCGACGCGCGCGATGCGCGCCGGCGATCACCTCGCGCAGCACATGCACGAAGTACCGGTGATCGCGGTGTTCTGCTTCAACCCGGCAATGATGACGATCACGGACTCGAACCTGGGCCGGGCATCCGTCGTCGGCGGCGGCTCGGTGTATCCGGCCGTACAGAACCTGTTGCTTGCGTGCCGTAACGAAGGGCTCGGCTGCGTGCTGACGACTTTGCTGTGTCTCGACGAAGCCAAGATCAGGACATTGATCGAGCTGCCGGAGGGATGGTTCACGTGCGCACACGTGCCGATCGGCTATCCCGTCGCCGGCGGCCACGGGCCGATCACGCGCAAGCCGCTCACCAAAATGGTTTTCACCGACACATTCGGAACAGGATGGGGCCCGGAATGATGTCGGAGCGATCTCCAGATCGCGATAGTCGATGACGATGCGGCTGCTCAGATCGCGATCGGGAGATCGCTCCCACATCTAGATCATCGCGATCTGGTTGACCAAGTTCAATGCGGCGCCAACAACGCCGCGAAGGCGACATTATAGCGTTCCTGCAGCGCGCCTCGATCGTCCCGCGTGATCATGAACACCGCGAGCCCGCGCGCATCCGCCCACGCCATCCCGCGCTCGGGGCCGAGCACCATCAGCGTCGTTGCGTAGCCGTCCGCCGCCAATGCCGACGGCGCAATCACGGTGACCGACGTGAGACCGTGTTCGACCGGA
>CAYUMA010000848.1:0-3038 GCA_964445675.1 uncultured Pseudomonadales bacterium
CCCGAGCTCGCGTCGGCGAATCCGAATGCGCCGCGCCCCGGACGCGCGTCGCCGCTGGACGCCGACATCTCGTTCATCTTCGCGACCGGCGAGCATGAGATGGTTGCGTTGCCCGAGACGTCGCCGTGGGCCGAGAAATACGGCGCCGGACCACGCGTGCGGTTGCCCGATGTCGTCGACGCAGAACCGGGATTGATCTACGACACCACGCGCGAAGGGCGCTCAAACGCAGCGTGGGGATTGCTGCCGCGCCCGGGCACGGCGCAGGTGTACGTGTATCCGAATGCGCGTGGTGGACGCGTGATCGCCGACGTCGTGCGGCTCGACAAGGGCCACACCGAAGGACTCGAGCCGAAGATCACGCAGACGTTGATCAGGATGATGGTCGCAGCGCCCGGCGGGAAGTTGCGCGACCTATGAATTCCGTTTGCCGCGACGTATGACTTCGGAGTACCAACGATGCTCGAAATGACGGCGATCCTCGGCAACCTCGGCAACTTCGTCGGCGCAATCGGCGTCGTCGGCAGCCTGGTCTATCTCGCGGTCCAGGTGCGGCAGAGCCGCGAAGCGACGCGCGCCAACACGCGTGCGCTCGACGACGGCCGCCGCCTCGCGCTCGCGCAGACGTACCAGCTGCGCTCTGCCGCGCTGCAGGAGATGTTCCTGTTCGTGGCCGGGTCGGAGGATATCGCCGAGATCTACGCGAAGTTGGCAGACCCGAACGTGCCGGACGACGCGGCGAGAGCGGCATTCAACAACCTGACTCCGGCGCAACGGGCGCGCTGGCAAACGTATCTCAGCGCGCATCGCATCCGTCTCGACAATCTCGTGTTCCAGCATCAGCAGGGTCTGCTGACCGATGAGTACTTCGAGTCGGGTGTAAAAGAGCCGTTGCGGCGATTTGCCCGTCTGTGGGAAATCGCCGGCATCCCAATCGAGTCGCTGTCCCGGCCGAGCTTCGCCGCGGTGCTGCGTGAGGCGCAGAAGAACACTGCGTGAGCCGCGCCGCCGAAGCGGTTCTGTAGCCTGATACGCGAAAGGTAGACTGCCGCAATGGAACGATCCTGCAGGCATCGGCTGCATCTCGAGCTCGGTGCGCAAGCGCATGCAGCGCGCGTTGGGCGGCATCTGCGCGCAGGCGCTTGAGACGTGAACGGTTCGCCCCTTCAGATGCTCGTCTGACTCGGCAACGGATACTCGGGTCGGAGCAGCCACAGGATGTGATCGTAGTCGGGCCGCTCACCGAACCATTCGGGAACGGTGGTGTCCGGATCGATGTCGATGCCACGTTCGGCATGCGTCTGGAACAGGGATTCGACGTTTCCGCGGAAACGTATCTCGGCCGTGGAAGGGACGGGTTTGCCGTGCGGGTCGCAGAAGCGCAGCACGGGTGTGGCCCCGTCGGACCGCGTGATCGAGAACCCGCCTTCGTGAATCAGCCGATGATGGTGCCGGCACAGGAACACCAGGTTGTCGAGACGCGTTTCGCCGCCATCGGCCCAGTGATGGATGTGGTGTGCATCGACGAAGCGGGTGTTCGTGCAGCCCGGGAACCGGCAACCGCCGTCGCGGCGCTTTAGCGCACGGTGCATTGCCGATGAGATCACCCGGGTTTTGCGGCCGATCGCGAGCGGTTCACCGTGACCGGACTCGATGATCGGAACAATCGAGGCATCACACGCGAGCCGCCGGACCGTCTGGGGCGCAAGAACCGGTCCATCCTCGAGCGCCGGCGGATCGTCCGGATCGATGCCGCCATCGCTGCGTAACGTTTCTGCGGAAACGTGCACCGTGATCTGGATGTCGGCGGCCGCCGAAGGTGAACTCAAGGACTGCTCGGCGAGAAGCGCGAGCGCATCGGCCGAGCGCGATTCTCTCGATTCCTCGCGAGGTGATTCGCCATTCCGCTCCGCTCGCTCCAGCGCCTGAATCAACACCGCACCCTGTTCCGGCGTCAGCCGACCGTGCAACACCAACGCCCCATCCGCTGCCCAGTAGTACGTGAGGCTGCGGCTCTCATGCAGCGCCGCCGCCGCATCCGCCGCCTGCAACCGCTCTACCAGTCGGTACTTCTGCACGATCTTCTCGACGTGCGCTGCCGTCGCGGCCAGCGCGATCTCGACCAGCGACGATTCGTTCTCCGCACTCGCGATCCGGGTGATCGCCCGCACCTTCGAGTACGACAACCGTCCTTCACGCAACGCCGCACTGGTCTGCGGCAATCCCGCCAACGCATGCGCAACCCGCACCTTCTCGCGTGCCGCCCCCAACGCGATGCCGCACTTCCAGTTCAGCCAGTGCGCGCAGCTTTTCATCTCCCAGAATCCCCACGGGGCGCGCTCGTCGAGTTCGCGGATTAGTTCGAGCAACCGGAACTCGGCCGCATCGAGGTGACCGCACAGCGTGGTGATCTCGTCGGTGAGGGCATCGAGGTCGGACGTGGACGGGTTCATGACGCGCATCCCTGCATATGGATGGATGTCCAGTAGTCTACCGATCTGCGCCCGCTCGCACAAGCCCCAACGGGATGCTTGAGGGGCGAGATCAACGCGACATGATGTGAGTCGAGGAATTCGAACATTGCCCCGGGTTGGTACGCTCGGAGTTAGACTGACGGTCATGTCCGTCTCCTGCACAACCTGCGGCCACGCGAATCCGGATCAGGCGAAGTTCTGCCTCGACTGCGGCGCACCGATCACGTTCGCGTGCGCGAAGTGCAGCACGCCGCTGCCCACCGCTGCGAAGTTCTGCCTCGAATGCGGCACGCCCGTCGCGTCGGTGCCTCCATCGCCGGCGCCCCGCACGTACACGCCGAAGCACCTCACCGACAAGATACTCGCGTCGAAGTCGGCACTCGAAGGCGAACGCAAGCAGGTGACCGTGCTGTTCGCCGACGTGAAGTCGTCGATGGAGCTCTCCGCCGCCGTCGGCGAGGAAGCGTGGCATGGCATTCTCGAACGCTACTTCGAGATCGTGACGGAGGCCGTTCACCGTTTCGAGGGCACGGTCAACCAGTACACGGGCGACGGCATCATGGC
>CAYUMA010000849.1:0-2794 GCA_964445675.1 uncultured Pseudomonadales bacterium
GGATGCTCGACATCGGCGCCGACGGTCTCGACCCCGATGCATTCGGCTTCGCGGGCACGCTCGACGAAGTCGCGAGGCCGACGCCGTTCCGTGTATTTGCGATCGCGAAGGCGCTCGCGCAGGGCATCGCGATTGCGGACATTCATCGTGTGACGCGCATCGATCCGTGGTTCCTCGCGGCGATGGCGCAGGTCATTGCGGCGCGGCGCGCGTTGCAGGCCGCCGATACGCCGTTGCCGGCGCCGCTGCTCTTGCACGCGAAGCAGCTCGGCTTCTCGGATCGGGCCATCGAGAAGCTCGTGGGCGGTGCGCCCGATACCGTGCGTCAGCGTCGCGCGGAGTGCGGAATCCGACCGGGGCTCGCGCAGATCGACACGCTCGCGGCGGAATTCCCGGCCGAAACGAATTATCTGTACTCCTCGTACCACGCGCGCGGCGACGACGTCGCGACGACGCGCCGGCGCAAGATCATCGTGCTCGGTTCCGGGGCATACCGGATCGGTTCCAGCGTCGAGTTCGACTGGTGTGCGGTGAACGCGGTGAAGACCGCCGCCGAACTCGGCTACGAGACCATCATGGTCAACTACAACCCGGAAACCGTGAGCACCGACTACGACACCTGCGACAAGCTCGTTTTCGACGAGATCAGTTTCGAAAGCGTGCTCGATTTGTGGGAGCGCGAAGCGCCGGAAGGCGTCATCGTCAGCATGGGCGGGCAGATCCCCAACAGCCTCGCGCTGGCGCTGCATCGCGCCGGCGTCAAGGTGCTCGGCACGAGTCCCGAGAACATCGACCGGGCGGAAGACCGCCGCAAGTTCAGCGCGTTGCTCGACGAACTCGCCATCGATCAGCCGCCGTGGTTCCACGTCACCGACGTGAACGCGGCCAACGCAACCGTCGAGCAACTCGGTGGCTATCCGGTACTGGTCCGCCCGAGCTACGTGCTGAGCGGCGCGGCGATGAGCGTGGCGCACGAAGGCAACGAACTGTTGCGCATCCTCGAGCGCGCGAGCGACGTGTCGCGCGAGCATCCTGTGGTCGTGTCGAAATTCGAAACGCACGCGCGCGAAGTGGAGATCGACGCCGTCGCCGATCACGGCGAACTCGTATTGTGGGCGATCAGCGAACACATCGAGGACGCCGGCGTGCACAGCGGCGACGCGACGCTGGTGCTGCCGCCGCAGACGCTCTATATCGCGACGATCCGCCGCGTGAAGCAGATCGCGGCGGAGGTCGCACGCGCACTCGATATCACCGGCCCGTTCAACATGCAGTTCCTCGCGAAGCACAACGCGGTCAAGGTGATCGAGTGCAACCTGCGCGCATCGCGCAGCTTTCCGTTCGTCTCGAAGGTCACCGGTGAGAACTTCGCCGGGCACGCGACGCGGCGGATGCTCGGCCATCCCAGTCCGGTGACGAACAACAGCCTCGATCTCGACTACGTCGGCGTGAAGGTGCCGATGTTCTCGTTCGCGCGGTTGCACGGCGCGGACCCGATGCTCGGCGTCGAGATGGCCAGCACCGGCGAAGTCGGCTGCATCGGCGCGGATGTCCACGAAGCGCTGCTGCACGGCATGCTTGCGACTGGCTTCCGGTTCCCGGAGCGCGGCGTGCTGTTGTCGTTGGGACCGTGGGAAGACAAGTTCTGGTTCACCGAAGAAGCGCGCGTGATCGCCGGGCACCTCGGCCTGCCGATCTATGCGACCGACGGCACGGCGCGGATGCTGAAGGAAGTCGGCGTGCCGTGCACCGTGGTCGGCAAACTCGAGAACGACGAAATGAGCGCGAGCTATGTGATCGAAGAAGGGCTCGTCGATTTGGTCATCAACGTACCGCTTGGCTACGACGAATACGGACGACCCGATGGCTACCAGATCCGCCGTCGCGCGATCGACGCCGGCATCCCGCTGATCACCGACCGGCAGCTCGCACGCGCAGTGATCGAAGCGTTGCGCCATCGAGAGCGCGATTCGTTGAACGTGGTCGCGTGGAACGACTACGTAAGGGCGATCTCCTGATCGCTAAGGTCCTGGAATCGATCCAGCCAGATTACGCCCGCCGCGCGAGCCGCTTCCTCTTGTGCTGCACGTAGTCGACGAGGATGTACTCCCCGAGTTTCTCCGGCGTCGTGTAGAACACGCGCCCGCCGTTGATTTTCGCGATCTGGTCCATGAACGCCTTCAGGTAATAGTTGGCGTCGAGCATGAACGTGTTGATCGCGATGTTTTTCTGCGTGCACAAACGAACGGCGCGCATCGTCGCGCGAATCGTCTCTCGGGTCGGCGGATACGCGAACTGCGCTTGGCCGTTCTCGAGGTGCGCGGTGGGTTCACCGTCTGAAATCATGATGATCTGTTTGGTGCCGGAGTTGTGTTTTGCCAGCAACTTCTCCGCGAGCAGCAGCGCGTGCTGCATATTCGTACCGAGCACGTATTCATCCCATTGCAGGAACGGCAGGTCGACGGGCTTCAGTTCCTTCGCGTACGCGGCGAAACCGATGATGTAGAACGTGTCCTTCGGATACTGCGACGTGATCAGGTTGTGCAGCGCGAGCGCCACTTTTTTGGCGGCCTGGAACGAACCGCGCAACGCCATCGACCACGACAAATCGACGAGCATCGCCGTGGCGCTCGATGTGATCAGCTCGGATCGATAAACCTCGAAGTCCGCGGGCTTCAGCTTGACCGGCGTGCCGGGACCTTCACGATCCATGGCGTTGCGCAGTGTGCGCGGCATGTGCAGATGGAACGGGTCGCCGAATTCATACGGCTTCGTCTGCTCGAGCCGTTCGCCG
>CAYUMA010000850.1:0-1599 GCA_964445675.1 uncultured Pseudomonadales bacterium
TACGAGCACATAGATGATCGCGAGCGTGATGAACACCGCGCTCATCGCGCTGATCAGCAGTACCGCCTCGATCACCGATTCGGCGAACAGGCGCCGCCGGCGCAGCCGTGGCGGGGGCAGGATTGTGCTCGAACGTATCGAGCGCTCTGGCGAAGGGGTACTCATGGGGTGTCGAGTTTGTGCGGGACCGGCCGTCCGGGCAATGGTTCGTACCGGTCGACTATGCGACGACCGGTACGAACCGCTTAACTAGAGCTTGCCCTCCCGCTTCAGCAGATCGGCTACGCGCACGCCGACTTCGGGAACGCCGCCAAAACCCGTACCGACCTTAACGGCCGCGAAGTTCTGTTTGGCTTGCTCGTACTCTTCCGCGGGCAAGTCGATGTAGCCGACCTCTTTCGCCAACTCGCCGCCGTGTTCGAGAAAGAACTCGATGAACTGCTTCACCTCGGGGCGCTGCGCCGACTTGGCGCTGACATAGATGAACATCGGTCGCGCGAGCGGCTGGTACGTGCCGTCATTGACGGTCGCGATGGACGGACTGACCGCGGGGGACGTATCCGTCGCCTTGATCGGGACCGCCTTCAGCTTGTCTTTGTTTTCTTCGTAGTACGCGAGTCCGAAGTAACCGAGCGCGCCTTTGTTGCGCGACACGAATTGCACGATCACGTTGTCGTCCTCACTCGCCTGATAGTCGGTGCGCGACGATTTCGCTTTGCCGACCACGGCCTCGGTGAAGTAGTCGAACGTTCCGGAGTCTGCACCGGGTCCAGCGAGCGACAACGGCACATCCGGAAATCCGGCGCGGATCTGACTCCAGTTCTTGACTTTCCCGGCCGCCGCCGGCTCCCACATCTTCTTTAGCTCGGCCACCGTGAGGTAATCAACCCACGTATTTTCTTTGCCGACGACGATCGTCAGCGCATCCATCGCAATCGGCAGTTCGATGTACTTCACGCCCCCTTGCGCGCATGCCACCATCTCGTCTTTCAGGATCGGACGCGACGCGTCTGACACATCGGTCTCGCCACGACAGAAGCGCCTGAAGCCGCCGCCGGTACCGGAAATGCCGACCGTGACGCGTGTGCCGCCGATGCTCTGGAACTCCTCGGCGACGGCCTCGGTGATCGGGTACACCGTGCTTGAGCCGTCGACGAGAACGGCACCGAATGCGGTGGTGCTGCCGAACAGCGCTACGGTAATCGCAGCGCCGAGTCTCAACCGGTTGATGCTCATTTTGCAGTTTCCTTCTGGTTCGATGATGTAACTGTTAAAAAGTCGCGACGAGATCAATCATCAGCGTGTCCACTTCCGAACCTGGCTGGGCCGGCGTTGCGGCGTTGGATTCGGCGTCCATGTATGTCGTCTGGAAGACGAAGTTGTTCGTGATGTTGTACGACACTCTGTACGTCGAGCCGCGCGATGCGGTGAAGCCGGATGCGAAGTCGGAATCCGTGAACGCACCGATCACGCCGTTGCGGCCGATATTGCGGTAGTTGTAGCTCAGCGCGAGTTCCCAGATCCGCGTACTGAACCCGGCGAGCCACGCCGTATCGTCATCCGCCTGGGGACCGTTTGCGTTGTCGTTCTTGACGTATT
>CAYUMA010000851.1:0-1957 GCA_964445675.1 uncultured Pseudomonadales bacterium
GATACAGAGTCGATTGACTGCGCTCGAAGCGCAGGCGAGCGCGGCTAAGTTATCGATCATCAATACGCCTCAAGGCGCGATCGTCGCGGCGATCGGGCCGGACGGGAATCCGATGCCGGTCAACATGCTTGCGGCCGAACAACGCGCCGAACTCGACGAACGCAGCCGGCGATTGATGGAGCAGATGGCGGAGATCAACCGTGACGCGGCACGATTTCAGCGGCAATTCTTCGAGACGTTGCGGGCATTCAATCGTGATTTGGCCGCACGTGCGACCGATGGCCTGCTCGCCGGACTCAGCGATCGCTTCCAAGTATTCCCCCGACTGACCGAGTGGATCGAGGGGTTACGGCGCGACTTGGTGGAACACTACGAGCTGCTTGTCGCCACCGAAGACGGTGTCGTGGCGCCCCGTACCGAACGCGCTGAGCGGCGCTATTCGATCAACCTGTTGGTCGACCGCAGCCGGGAAACGCATCCACCGGTGATCTGTGCGCACAACCCGACGTACGAGAATCTGTTCGGCTGCATCGAGTATCGACAATTGCCCGGCGGTGGACTGGATACCGACGTCACGCTGATTCGTCCGGGCGCGCTGCATCTCGCGAATGGGGGCGTGCTGATTCTGCGCGCCGAAGCGCTGGTGCGCGATCCGGTGTTGTGGATGTTCTTGAAGGGCGCGCTGCGCGACGCCGAACTGCGCATCGAGGAGTTCTACCGCGCGAACTCGCCGCCGTTAGCGGGTGCGCCAAAGCCGATCCCGGTGCCGCTCGAAATCGACGTCATCATCGTTGGCGCGCCGCAGTGGTACTACGCGTTCTTCGCGCAGGATCCGGAGTTTCAGCTGTACTTCAAGATCAAGGCGGAGATCGAGCCGACCGCGGACGCGACGGTCGAAAACCTTTCGGTCTACGCGGGGCTGATCGAAGCGAATGCGCACCGCAATGGCATCGATGTCGACATCGACGGCATATGCCGACTGCTCGGCATGGCAGCGCGTTGGGCGGAGCATCGCGAGCGGTTGACGTCGCGCTTCGAGTTGATCACCGATGTGCTGATCGAGGCGTCCAAGCTCAATCCCGGCGTTACGCTGACGGGGCACCACATCCGTGCGGCGGTCGCGATGCGACGCCAACGCAATGGCCAGATCGAAGACCGCGTGCAGCGCTCGATCGCCGACGGCACGATCCTGATTCAGACGCAGGGCAGCGTGGTCGGCCAGATCAACGGCCTGACGGTGCAGATGCTCGGCGACCATGCGTTCGGCTCGCCGGCACGCATTACTGCGCGCTCGTCGGTGGGTCGGCGCGGCGTCATCAGCATCGAGCGGCTGGTCGCGATGAGCGGACCGATCCAACAAAAGGGCAGCATGACGTTGCAGGGTGTGCTGATGCGCAGCTTTGCGCATCATTTCCCGCTGTCGTTCGACTGCAGCGTGACGTTCGAGCAGATGTACGGCGGTATCGAAGGGGACAGCGCATCGATGGCCGAATACATCGCAATCGTCTCCGAACTGGCCGATGTACCGATCCGACAGGATCTGGCGATCACCGGATCGGTCAATCAATTGGGTGAGGCCCAGGTGATCGGCGGGATCCATCACAAGATCGAAGGTTTTTTCGCCGCTTGCCAGTCGCTCGGTGAGCTGACCGGAACCCAAGGCGTAATCCTGCCGGTGCAGAACGAGGTGAACCTGGTGTTGCGCGACGAGGTCCACGAGGCGATCGCTGCCGGGCGCTTTCACTTGTATAGCGTTGCCCGGGTCGAGGATGCGATCGGCCTCTTCAGTGGCCTGCCGGTTGGCCAAAAGGACGCCGAGGGCCACTATCCGCCCGAGTCGGTATACGGCCGCGTCATGGCGACGCTGACCCGCTTCGACGAGATGCTGACGGCGCGTCATATATAGGTACAGGTGCGGGCTGCACGCGGCGGCGCCGTTTTGCTGCACTGCGCAATG
>CAYUMA010000852.1:0-1895 GCA_964445675.1 uncultured Pseudomonadales bacterium
TCGGTCCAGTTCGCTGCCCACGCATCGCCGTCGAATCGCATCACCGCGTCGTTGTACGACTCGACGAGTTCGCGAATTGCGAGCCGATCCTCCACCGGTCCACTGCTGATCATTGCCGCCCCCTTCGATTTAGACGCTTACGCTGCTGAGGAATCTGTGCATCACACAGTATACGTACCACCGTCGACGCCGATGGTTTTGCCGGTGATGTAGCTCGACTGATCGCTCGACAGGAACAACACGACATTGGCGACTTCCTCGGGCTGTGCAACCCGGCCGAGTGGCAGCGCCGCCGCTTGTTTTTGCAGGCGGCCCGATGCGAGCAAGGTTTGGGTCATACCGGTTTCGATGGGCCCGGGTGCTACCGCGTTGACGCGTATTCCGGCCGGGCCGACTTCTGCCGCAAGACACTTGGTCAGCATCACGACACCCGCTTTGGAAACGCAGTAGTCGGCAATTGTCGGTACGGGCCCGTACGCGGCGATCGACGCAAAATTCACGATCGTGCCGCCGTGACCCTCGGCGATCATCTGACGAGCCGACTCGCGCGCGCAGATCATCACGCCCGTGAGGTTGACGTCCAATACCTTCTGCCAACGGCTGGTCGGTTTATTCAGAATGAATCCCGCATCGGGATGGCGAAACGGATCGGTCGCTTCGTCTTTCTCCACGAAATTCGCGTAGGAGACGCCGGCGGCAGTGACCATGGCGTCAACGCGACCATAGGTGCCCGCTGTGGTCTTGACCAGCGCGACGATCTGCCCCTCATCGGCGGTGTCAGTGTGGACGAACGTGGCGCGGCCGCCCGCTTGTTCGATCATTGCAACGGTCTGCCGGCCGCCGGCATCGTTGATATCGGCCACGACCACTGCCGCCCCTTCTTGTGCAAACAACACACTGGTGGCGCGGCCCATGCCTGAACCGCCACCGGTCACGATCGCAACTTTGTTTTGCATGTGCATCGGTATCGACCTGGGCCCGGAGAACGAACGAGGTTCCGCGGGATCATCACTGCCCGCGTCGCGAGAATCCATCGGTCGCGTCAAAACCCTCGAAAAGCACAGGTTGCTGGCAAAGATGACCGCCGTCAGAGTCTGCGTCCACGTACACGATGGGGAAGACGCCGAAATGCGACTCACGGTCGTCCTGCTACTCATGGGCTTTGCAAACATCAGTGTCGCCGCGCCGGCGACTACACCGTTGCAGATGCCCGACCTCGGCGCGATCGCCGCGAGTCTGCCGGCCGACGATATCGGCATCATGGCCCGCTTCCATTTCGCGACGCACACGAGAGACTTCGACAAGTCTCGCGCGTTCTACCGCAAGCTCGGCTACACCGAAGGCATGGGTGGATTTCCGCTGTCCAATACCCATCGGATGGCAGAGGCGCTCGGGATGTTCGACGTGTGCCAATACGAACTCGTCAAAGGCGAAGTGATCTCGCTGCCGGGCAGTCTGAACACCGCCAACATCGACCTGCTGCAATTCAAGATCCCGTACAACGATGCGCCGCCCTACGACCTGCCGAATCATCTGGGTATGGCTTATGCGGCACTGCTGACCACGGATCTTGCCAGCGACGTCGCCTACCTGAAGTCCGAAGGCGTCACGCTGCTGTCTGAGCCCTATGGCATTCCCGGAGACCGGTTCGTGTTCTTCCGCGATCCCGACGGTGTGCTGTACAAGCTGTACGAGGCGGCCCCGCCGCACGGCGACAAGGCGGCAAACATGCACCTGATCGCGATGAGCTACATCGGCATCAACGTCAGCAATCTCGAAAAATCGCTGAGCTTTTATCGATCGCTGGGGTACACGCTGACGAAGCCGCTCGCGCAGCAGACGGGGTCGCTCGAAGAGGCGCGTGCGTGGGGACTCGATGCACCGTTTCAATTCAA
>CAYUMA010000853.1:0-3214 GCA_964445675.1 uncultured Pseudomonadales bacterium
CCTGGCACTGTCGCCCTTCGTTAGCGTTCGTCAATCGCCGCGGCTGATCGGAGACGGGGTAGTGCCAGGCGTTGCGGTCGTTGCGGATGGTGGTCAAGGCGCCTCGTGCGGCCGCAACGCGCGGCCACCATCTGCAGCGACTGCATCGCCTGGCACTTTCCTGGAACCGAAACTCCCGCCGAAGGCAGAACGCGACCTGCTACTTACGGCGTAGCCCCGACCACTCTCCACCGCCCAATCCGATCACCCGCGACCGCCCCGAGATACAAACTGTCTCTAACCTGCACCGCAACAGACACGCCGCCCATCGGTGCGCCGCGATGCGCCAGCGTCACGAACTGGGCCATCGACTTGGGGTCGAGCGTGACGATCTCGAACGCGGCGCCGCAACCACCGCTCGCGAGGCCGCGGCAGTGGATCATCTCGAGCCACGAATCGGTGTGGGACGCGACCAGCAGCCTGCCGTCGGCGCTCCATGAGAGATTGTCCGGTTCTTCGATTGCGGCGCGCGCGGTCACTTCGCCGCGCACCAGGTCGAGCCGGCGCACATCGTTGCCGAGCGTGCTCGCTACATACAGCGCATCTTCGCCGGGCGCCTTCACGATTCCGTTGGGAAGCGGCATGTCGCTGCCGGGCTCCGCGACGTATCCGCTACCCGGCGTCCAGCGATAAACCTTGCCGGTGTTCGAGCCGAACAGCGTCGCTCGCAGCAGCGCCCACCATTGTCGATACTTCGGCAACATCTGCGTAACCCAGAAGCCGCCGTCGTCGCGCGCCACGACATCGTTGAACGACGTGTTCGACGGCGCGGTCGCGCAACCGCGCCAGAAGAGCGACAAGCCCACCTCGCTCTGCTCGACCGCGAAAAACTCTACGGAGTCCTGGACGCCATGATTGACGACCAGTAACTGCAGCGATCCATCCGCGCGCGTCGCGAGATCGATGCCGTGCGGTGCAAAGTGCGCAGCGGACGGCCGCGGACACAGCGGATCGCCCCAGTCGCCCGGGTCATAAAATGCACCGACCGGAAACAATACCTCGACGCGGCCGCTCGCCGGTTCGTACGCCGCGATGCTGCCGGCGGGTTTGCCATCGGGGCCGGCCATCTGACTGACGAGCAGCCAATCTCCCGACGGCAGCGCCGCGATGTCTTCAGGGTTCCGGAACTCGCAGATCGGCTCGATGCCGTCCTGCGGCGTGCAGCCGACGACCGGCGTGACCGATGACGAGCACCCTGTCAGTGCGACCAGCGTCCCCAACGATACCGCGATGGCGATCGCGCGAAGCCTTGCCTCAGAGCATGCGTCAGCGCGCATAGTCCTCGCTTTCACCCAGCCTGAACTTCACGCGGCTGATGCGATCCTTCGCGGGGACGAGCTCGCCGTGGTCGCTCGCGGCGTGGAATCGCCACGTGCGCACCGCGGCGAGCGCCGCCTCGTCGAACACGCCCGGCGGCACGGCCTCGACGACGCGCACGTTCGACACAGTGCCGTCGATGTCGACGTCGTAGGCGACCATCACATAGCCCTCGATCTTCTGTGCGCGGGCAGCGGGTGGATATTCAATGCCGCCGGCCGCGAGCACTTCGGGTGGCCGGTACGGCGTCGCCGCACAACCCGCCACGGCGAGCAGCGCAGCCAATAGAAAAACCATTCGATTCATGCGGGATTTCCTTCACGCAAAACAACGTATTGTCGATCGGGGGCATCGCACGGCGTCGCGTCCTTGCCGTGGGGATACGCAATCGCGCCGTCGCCGGCGTACTGCAGGATATACGCCTTGCGCACCTTCCTCGTCAGGTTGGGGCCGGTGCGATGCGGCGTCAGACTCGAGAACACCGCGATCGATCCGGCGGCGAGTTCGATCGGCACGGCGCCTTCGACGTCGTCGAGACACTGAAATCCGAGCGCAGTCCAACGGTGCGTCAGCGTGCCGAGCCGATGCAATCCAGGCACAACCCACGGACAGCCGTTGGCGATCGTCGCGTCGGTCAGCGCGATCCAGCACGTCAGATACTGTTGCGGCTCGATGTACGTATAGCCGTTGTCCTGATGCCACGGAAATTCCTTGTCGGCGTCCGGCTTCTTGTACACCGACTGGTCCCAATACAGCCGCACGTCCGCACCGATCAGGTCGTGACAGAGATCGAGCAACAACGGATGGCGTGAGAACGCACGCAGCGACGCCGCCTGCGCGACGAGGTGCGGCCGAAACGTGATCTCGCCGGCACGCGCGATTCCCAGCGTGCCACCGTCGCGGCTGCGCAAAAACGCCTCGGTCTGCGCTTCGAGTGGATCGATCGCGGCGATCACCGCAGCGATTTCGGCCGCAGTGAACGCGTCGCGCACCACGATGAATCCGTTGTCGCCATATGCCCGCACATCATCGACGCCAAGCCGCCGATACGGGGGCTTGCTGTGACACCACGTAAAGTCCCTGTTGCGCGGATCCAGCTCGTATCGCATTGCCATGTCACACCGTCTCGTCGACGTCGAATCGTTCGCGCGCAAGATCGGCGGGCTGCCACTGCGCGCACCGATACGCGCGCAAACGCCACGCGAATGTGTACGTGCCGCCGCCGAGCCGATACTGCGGCAGCGTATCAGGTCCGCACGCCCCGGTACCCACGCCGCGATTGTGGTGGTCGAGGCGCACGTCGATTGCATCGCCGCGCGTCAGATCGACCGTGTGCCGCGCGGCGTACATGTCTTCGATCGTGAAGTGGCTGACCGAGAACTGCGCCGGCGTTTGCGGTTGGAACAACACGCCCGTCACACCGTCGTCGAGCGCGAGCCAGCGCACCGCGGTGTGGTTGCCGTGCTCCTGCGGGGTCACGTACGGCACGTATTCATCGTCCACGGTCGACGCATAGCGCCCGAGCGGGTAGCCAAACTCGCGGTCGTTGTAGTTCTCCTCCGGTCCGCGGCCGTAGTACGTCAGTCGTTCGAGTCCGCCGCGCAGGCGCAGCAACAATCCAAGCCGCGGCAAGTCGTCGAGTTCCGCCGGAATGACGATCTGCTGCGTCACCAGCATCTCCCCGTTGCCGAGCACCCCCCAGCGCTCGTGTTGGCGCACTGGCGTACGGACGCCGCGCACGTGATGCGTCAACGTTCGCGCCAGAGAGAACGCGCCCGCCGTCGCGCGGGGAACCTTGACGTGCACGACGCTCGAGCGCGGCGCGGCCAGGTTCCAACTCTGCCATTTCGGCAGCACG
>CAYUMA010000854.1:0-4889 GCA_964445675.1 uncultured Pseudomonadales bacterium
GACCTGACGATGCTGCAGGAGACGCTGCAACGTCTCGACGGTCTCGCCGCGGCGCCGCCATACGTGATCTGCAACGAAGAGCATCGCTTCATCGTCGCCGAACAGGGCCGCGCGGTCGGTGTCGCATGGGGCGCGATCGTGCTGGAGCCGGCCGCGCGCAACACCGCGCCGGCGATTGCGCTTGCGGCGCTGCACGCGATGCGCGGCGGCGGCGATCCGACATTGCTGGTGCTCGCGGCGGACCATCACATCGCCGATCCGGGCGCGTTTCGTGCCGCAGTGGCGCAGGGCGCGGCGCTGGTCAGTGATGACCGGTTGGTGACGTTCGGCATCGTGCCCGAGATCCCCGAGACCGGTTATGGGTATATCAAAGCCGGTGCCGCCGTCGCCGGCGGCGCGTATGCGATTGCGCAATTCGTGGAGAAGCCGGATGTGTCCGCCGCCACCCAATACCTCGCAGCGGGCGGGTATTACTGGAACAGCGGCATGTTCATGTTCAAAGCGAGCACGTATTTGCGCGAACTCGGGCGCCATCGACCGGACATCTTCGACGTCTGCGAGCGTGCCGCGCGTGACATGTCGAACGATCTGGATTTTCAACGGCCCGGCGTCGAGTTCGCGACGTGTCCGGCGGAGTCGATCGACTACGCGGTGATGGAGAAGACGCAGCACTCGCTCGTGCTGCCGATCGACGTGGGTTGGAGTGACGTGGGTTCGTGGAAAGCGCTGTGGGAAGTCTCCCCGCGCGACGGCGCCGGCAACCATGTTCGCGGCGACGTCGTCGCGCTCGACACGTCGGGTTCGTTGCTGATCTCCGAGGGACGCCTGGTCGCCGCCGTCGGCGTCACCGATCTGATGGTCGTTGAGACCGCGGATGCCGTGCTCGTCACGCAGCGTGATCGCGCGCAGGACGTCAAACGCATCGTCGAAAAACTGCGCGCGTCGAAGCGCTCCGAGCACCAGTCGCATCAGCGCGTGTATCGCCCGTGGGGCAGCTACGAAACCGTCGAAGCGGGCGAACGTTATCAAGTGAAACGATTGACGGTGAACCCGGGCGCGACGTTATCGCTGCAGATGCATCACCACCGCTCCGAACATTGGATCGTCGTACAGGGAACTGCCACGGTGACGTGCGGCGAGACGGTGTCGGTCGTGCATGAAAACGAGTCGACATACATTCCGATCGGCAGCAAACACCGATTGGCGAATCCCGGTAAGATCCCGCTGCATCTGATCGAAGTGCAGGTCGGGTCGTATCTCGGAGAAGATGACATCGTCCGCTTCCAGGACGCGTACGGCAGGGGTTGAGCAGGCTCGATGGCGATGCGGATCGTGGTCACGGGCGGCGCCGGATTCATCGGTTCCGCGTTGGTTCGCCACCTCGTGCTCGAGCGCGGCGCCGAGGTGTGTACGCTCGACAAACTCACGTATTCGGGCGGCATCGACAATCTCGCCGACGTGCGTGACCGCGCCACACACCGATTCCATCAAGTCGATATCTGCGATGCGGCTGCGGTGCGCGCCGCGATCAACGATTTTGCGCCCGATGCGATCATGCATCTGGCTGCGGAGACGCACGTCGATCGATCGATCGACGCGCCGCAGATTTTTGTCGAAACCAACGTCGTGGGTACGCTGCAGTTGCTCGAAGCCGCGCGCGCGTACGCACCGAAACGCGGTGATTCGTTTCGCTTTCTGCATGTATCCACCGATGAGGTTTACGGCAGTCTCGGCGCGACGGGACTATTCACTGAGGACAGTCCGTATCAACCGAGTTCGCCGTACTCGGCGTCCAAAGCCGGTTCCGACCATCTCGTGCGGGCCTGGTTCGAGACGTATGGCCTGCCGGTGCTCGTGACGAACTGTTCGAACAACTACGGGCCGTATCAGTTTCCGGAGAAACTGATCCCGCTGACGATTCTAAAGGCGCTGCACGAACAGCCGATTCCGGTGTACGGCGATGGGCTGCAGATACGCGACTGGTTGCATGTCGACGATCACGTCCGTGGCCTGGTCCGAGTGCTCGAGCAAGGTGCGCCGGGACGCACCTACAATATCGGCGGCAATTGTGAGCGGACCAACCTCGACGTCGTCGAGACGATCCTGCGCGCGGTGGCGCGGCGCACGGGCCGCAGCGAACAGCAGGTGTTGCGGCTCATTCAGTTCGTCGCAGATCGGCCCGGCCACGATCGGCGCTACGCAATCGATGCACGACGTGCGCACGATGAACTGGGCTTCCGCGCGCAGACGGAGTTTTCGAGGGGCATCGACGACACTGTCGCCTGGTACATGGAACATCTGGCGTGGTGTCAGCTCAGAAGTAATCTCTACTCAGGTCAGCGCTTGGGACGCAAATCCGCATGACCGCCACCACGAAAGGCATCATTCTCGCCGGCGGTCACGGCACGCGGCTGTATCCGGTAACGCGCGCGGTGTGCAAACAACTGCTGCCCGTCTACGACAAACCGATGATCTACTACCCGCTGACGACATTGATGCTCGCGAAGGTGCGCGACATCCTGATCATCTCGACGCCGAACGATACGCCGCGCTTCAAGGAACTGATGGGCGACGGCAGCCAGTGGGGTCTGTCGCTGAGCTATGCCGTGCAGGATCAGCCGCGCGGTCTTGCGCACGCGTTCATCGTCGCCGAAGCGTTCATCGGCAACGACGCGTGCATGATGATTCTCGGCGACAACATCTTCTTCGGCAGCGAACTGTCGCGGCTGACGCAGGCCGCGGTCCGCGACAATCGCGGCGCTACGATCTTCGCGTATCCCGTCAAAGATCCGGAGCGCTTCGGCGTCATCGAATTCGACAAACAGGGACGTCCGACCGAGATCGTCGAGAAGCCGGCAAACCCGAAATCGCGTTTTGCGGTGACGGGACTCTATCTGTACGACAACGACGTTGTGACGATCGCGCGCGAACTCGTCCCGTCGGCGCGCGGGGAGATCGAGATCACTGATCTGAACATGCGCTACCTCGAACGGGGGCGGCTCGACGTCAAGCAGATGGGTCGTGGAATGGCGTGGCTCGACACCGGCACGCACGAGGCACTGCTCGAAGCGAGCCACTTCGTGCAGACGATCGAGCACCGGCAGGGGCTGAAGATCGCGAGCCCGGAGGAGGTCGCGTGGCGGCTCGGATGGATCGACGATACAGCGCTCGCGCGCATCGCCCGCGAGATCGGTGCGTCGAGTTATGCGGACTACCTGATCGAACTGGTGCGCGACGTCGAGATGGGCGGTTCGGCAGAAGGGGGAAACGCTCGAGATCGAACCGGTTCCGACTTCTGGGACACCATGATCTCCGGCGGCTGAGCGTGAAGATCACGCAGACCGCGTTGGCGGGCGTGCTGGTCATCGCGCCCGACGTGTTCGCCGACGAACGCGGCTTCTTCATCGAAAGCTACCAACGAACACGTTATGCCGCAGTGCCCGGCCTCGACGTCGAGTTCGTGCAGGACAATCATTCGCATTCGCTGCGCGGCGTGCTTCGCGGTCTCCATCTACAACGCCGCAAACCGCAGGGAAAACTACTGCGCGTCGTCACCGGACACGTTTGGGACGTCGCTGTCGACGTCGATCCGCGCTCGGCGACGTTCCGGCAGTGGGTCGGCGTTGACCTGACCGGTGACAACCATATTCAGCTCTACGTTCCGCCGGGCTACGCGCATGGGTTCGTTGTGCTCTCAGATGCCGCAGACGTCGAGTACAAATGCACGCAGCTCTACGACTCGAAGGACGAAGCAGGCATCGCGTGGAATGACGCGGAACTTGCGATCGACTGGCCGGTGAAGTCGCCGCGGCTCTCCGATCGCGATCAACGCAATCCGTCGCTCGCGGACTATTTGCGGTCATGATCCGGATCGGGATCCTCGGGGGATCGGGTCAGGTGGGAATCGAAATGGCGCGGCTCACGCGCGAACGCGGCGCGTCGATGTTTGCGCCGCGAACGTCGGATGTCGACATCGCCGATGCCGCGGCTGTGGCTCGCTGGGTCGCGGAGACGCCCCTCGACGCGATCGTCAATTGCGCGGCGTATACCGCGGTCGATGCGGCTGAAGGTGATGCTGCGCGTGCCTTTGCAGTAAACGCGGCGGGCCCAGGATATCTCGGTAAGGCCTGCGCTGCTGCGCGCATCCCCGTCGTGCATTTGTCGACCGACTTCGTGTTCTCAGGCGAGAAGACGGAACCCTACAACGAGGATGATGAGGCGCACCCGGTCAACGTGTACGGCGCGTCCAAGTTGGCCGGCGAGCGAGCATTGCTCGACAGTGGGGCAGACGCGTTGGTATTGCGCGTGAGTTGGGTATTCAGCGCGCATCGCGCGAACTTCGTGAAGGCGGTGCTGAAGCGCGCAATGGCGGGCGATGCGCTGGAGGTGGTCGATGACCAGGTTGGCGGACCGTGTGGCGCGCGCGGTATTGCCGGGGCAGTGTGGAAGCTGCTGGAGACCCTCGGCGGCCGTGGCATGGGGTTGTATCACTTCGAAGCCGCGCCCTATGTCAGCCGGTACGAATTTGCGCGCGCGATTCTGACGTGTGCTCGGGACGCGGCGTTGATAGAACGAATGCCTCGGGTCGTTGCCGTCAAGACCATACCAGCGACCGGCGCGACGCGTCGTCCGCTGAATTCGCGACTGCGCGGAGAAAAGATCAAGCGCGACTTTGGTGTGCAGCCGCACGACTGGCGCGCCGAGCTTGCGCTTGTAATTTCGCAGCTCGCCAAGGATGCAGCTGTTCGCACGAAGTCGACGCGATGAGTCGCCATCCAAGACGGTGCGCGACGCTACCAGACGTATTGCCGGGGCCGCGTGTCGTCCTTGCGCACGAGTTCGAGTCCGATCCAGCGCGCGCGGGCTCCGGAACGGAATCTTGCGCCCGA
>CAYUMA010000855.1:0-3317 GCA_964445675.1 uncultured Pseudomonadales bacterium
GACGCGAGCATCGACATGTCGCCGCCGGTCGAACAGGTCGGCCGCATGAGCGACACGCAATACTTTCAGATGCTGGCGACGCTGCTCAAAGCCAGCCCGCCGCCCGCGGCCGACGCCCCTGTGCTCGCGCAGCTGGCGAAGATCGGTATCGTCCCGGGCCAGGACTTCGACGCAGCCAAGCTGGACCCTGCCGTCGCGAAGGGACTCGAGGGCTCCGTCCAGGCCGCGCTGCAGAAACTGCAGGCCGCCGGAAAAAATGTCGGCGAACGTGTCAATGGCTGGAGTTCGTTGCCGAAGAACCTCGCGAACTTCGGCACCGACTATGCGACGCGAGCGGTCGTCGCGCTGATCGGCTTCGGCGCGAATCTCGCCGACGACGCGATTTATCCGACGGCCTACGTCGATGCCGACGGTGCACAACTCACCGGGGCGAACAGATACACGCTGCACTTCGACAAGGGCCAGACGCCGCCGACGAACGCGTTCTGGTCGCTGACGATGTACAACGCGCAATCGTTCTTCGTCGACAATCCGGTCAACCGTTACAACATCGCCGCATGGATGCCGCTGAAGCTGAATAAGGACGGTTCGCTCGACCTCTACATTCAGCGCGAGTCACCCGGCAAGCAGAACGAGGCGAATTGGCTGCCGGCGCCGGAAGGCGAATTCAACCTGACGAACCGGATCTACTGGCCGAAGCCGGCCGCACTCGATGGAACGTGGAAAGCGCCGGCGATCGTCGCGGTGAAATGACCCGGCGTGGATCGCGCCCCTCGACGTGTCAGTCAGCACCTTGCGGCATCGTGCGCGTCGAGCCGGCGAGTCCGCCTTCGGCCTCGCTGCGCAATCGCGCCATGATCTTGCCTTTCACCTTGATCGATGGCGTGCCGTACGACGTACTCAGTTCGACGCCGGGCAGCGCCAACGCACAGACATGCGCGTAGACCGCTGACGTATCGGCCAACGCTTGCGACGAGCGCGTTTTCGCGGTCGTCTTGCGGAATCGCGATCGGGAGATCGCTCCCACAAGACGTTTGCGCGATTTCGGCGGTGATGACCGTTTGGCCATAGCGAATTAGACCGCAATCTACGGTTGCGATGCAGACACGCGACATCGAATGTCGAATCGACGACAAGCGCTTCGTCGGCTATCTCGCCGATGGATCCAACGGCCGCAAGACGGCCGGCGTGCTGGTCGCACACGAGGGCGGTGGCATGACGGAGCATCCGAAGGAGCGCGCGCGCATGCTCGCCGAACTCGGTTACGTCGCCTTCGCGATGGACACCTTCGGCGAGACCATCACCGACCGTGCACAGGCGATGGCGATCATCGGGGCACTATCGAACGACCTGACGACACTGCAGCGCCGCGCGCGCGGCGCGCTCGATGTACTGAAGGCACAAACCTCGGTGGATGCGTCACGCACCGCCGCGATCGGCTTTTGTTTTGGCGGCACGACGGTGCTCGAACTCGCCCGCAGCGGCGCCGACGTCGGTTGCGTCGTCGGCTTCCATTCGGGCCTCGCGACAAGCGCACCGCAAGACGCGAAGAACATCGGATGCAAG
This sequence comes from uncultured Pseudomonadales bacterium, assembly GCA_964445675.1. Lineage (GTDB taxonomy): Bacteria > Pseudomonadota > Gammaproteobacteria > Pseudomonadales > Azotimanducaceae > DATJGR01. Next base: position 1,567 of record CAYUMA010000855.1, read on the forward strand.
GTGATGGTCTGTCTCGGCGCGCGTTTGCGTAGGCGTCTCGGACACTGTCATTCAACTGTCACACATGCCGGCGACACTGCGCCGTCCGCGATTCGTAGCGGTTGAAAAAAATACAGGAGACAGTCGTGCGGAAAGCGTTTATCGGATTATGGGGTGGGCTGATGTTCGTTGCGGCGGTCCCGGCTGCGGTCGCCGCGGCGCAGGACGGCGCCGATTCGCGCCAGCGGGGGGAGGTTGTGGCGACGAGCATCGTCGCACCCGCCACATCGGCGTCGGGCGTCGATGCCAAACTGCTCGGCATGCTGAAGGCCAACGGGTCGATCACCGCGGACCAGTACGCGGAGTTGAGCGCCGATCTCGCCCGGGAACAGCGGCGGGATGCGCGTGAGGCGGTCGACAAAACCGAGATCACCGAAATGCAGCAAAAGCTCTCGTGGGCGCAGAATACGGTCATCAGCGGCGACGTGCGCGTGCGCCACGACCGCATCGAAATCTCTGGTAGGCCGCAGAACATCACCGCCGACCGCCAACGCATTCGGGCGCGACTCGGCGCCGTGTCACAGGTCGCGCCGACCGTCGAAGCCGGCATCCGCCTCGCGACGGGCAACAACAACGACGTGCGCTCGACGAACCAGGACCTCGACAACTACTTCACGAAGAAGGACATCTGGCTCGATCGCGGCTACGTCAGGTGGCGTCCCGCGAACGTGCCGGGATTGGGCATGTTCGGCGGCCGGATGGGGCAGCCATGGTTCAACGTCGCCGATGCGATGTGGGATAGCGACATCAATCCCGAAGGCATCGCGGGGCAATACAGTCGCAAATTCGGCGCCACCAACGTATTCGGCTCGATCGGCGCCTTTCAGCTCAAGAACAACGTCGACGGTGGCGGGAACCCATTCACGCACGACTTGTGGATGCAGTACGGGCAGCTCGCCGCGAACCTGTATCCGGGCGAAGACTTCAAGCTGACTGTCGGCACAAGCGTCTACCACTACAAGAATGACGAATTCGGCGTTCCGGGCGCACCGGGCAGCGGCGGCAATCCGGGTCTTCAGGCCAACGGCAACACGTCGAACCAGTTTCAGCTGTTCGAAGGCTTCGGCCAGCTCGACGTTCTGGGTCTGCCGTTGCCGTTGACGTTGATCGGCCAATACGTCAAGAACGACAACGCAAACGGTCCCCAGGCGGATGACGATACGGCGTGGCTCGCCGGGTTCAGTACGCGGATCTGGGAACTCGCGCTGAGCTACAACTACCGCAATATCGGCCGCAACGGCGTGATCGGCGCGTTCACGGATTCCGACTTCGCATCCGGCTTCACCGCATCGCGCGGCTCGACATACAGAGTGTCGTACAACATCACGAACAACTTCCTCTTCCAGACGACGTACATGGACGCGGAGTCCAACGCCGCAACGCCGGCCCAGCCAGGTTCGCAAGTGGACACGCTGATGATCGACCTCGTGGCGACTTTCTAACAACTACTATCGAAACAGAAGGAGACTGCAATGAACATCAACCGGTTGAGCCTCGGCGCCGTGTTTACCGTGGCGCTGTTGGGCAGCACCACGGTATTCGGTGCCGGCACGGTTCTCGTGGACGGCTCGAGCACGGTGTACCCGATAACTGAAGCGGTTGCCGAGGAATTTCAGAAATCCAAGAAAGGCGCGGTCAAGGTGACCGTCGGCATTTCCGGCACGGGCGGGGGTTTCAAGAAGTTCTGCCGCGGCGAGACCGACATCCAGGAC